>NZ_JAALXT010000004.1:600000-887241 GCF_011634775.1 Thalassoroseus pseudoceratinae | reverse complement strand
CTGCTCTTTATTGATATGGGAAGCGGTCAAAACCGCATCGTTTCGCTGTCGACTGAGGATACCGGAACAACCACGGCGTTTGAAGATGTCGTCACAAACTACTTCCCGACAACGCTCTTCAACGGCAACGAATTCGATCGCGTCGAAGTTGCCGACCTGAATGGCGACGGACTGGATGACGTGTTCGCCTGGAACAGCAAGACCGGTGCAAATCGACTCGCATCCACGAGTCTCAACCTGGAGACTCCACCTGTAGCCGTCGATGACGTGATTGGTTTCCAGGGAATCAACGGCGACTATGAACTCGTTGCTAGACTCACCGAAGACGTATTTAGTGATCCGAATTCCGACGAGCTGTTCTTCTGGAACCCAACAACAGGCCGCAACCGAACTGGCTTCGTGCAATCCTAAAGCTAGCAAAAACTAGGATTCTGTTGACGATGGAATTATAAATTCAAATGCCGGGACGAGCGAACGCTTGTCCCGGCTTTTCTTGTGGTCCATCATAATCGCTAGACACAAGCTTTTGACCGCGACAATCATGACGCGAGATTAAGCCAATTCTCGGCTAGCAAAAAGAGGACCGCTCTCCGTGAATTGCGCGATGGGATGCGTGTTTTCTGCACTTAGGATGACCAGCGATGCCGATGCAAACCAGCGAATCCGATGCTCTGTCAGTTCGAGAGATGATCGGCACATATGATATCTTGCTGATCACATTGGACACGCTACGGTACGATGTCGCTGTGAAATGCTGGCAGGACGGTCGCACGCCGTTTTTGAATTCGTTGTTGCCGGAAACCGGATGGGAACCGCGTCACACGCCGGGGAGTTTCACGTTCGCTGCTCATCAAGCGTTCTTCGCGGGGTTCTTGCCGACGCCGACTTCGCCCGGCCCGCATCCACGTTTGTTTGCCGCCGCATTTGCCGGGAGTGAAACCACGACGGACCGCACCGCTGTCTTTGATGCGCCCGACATCGTCACCGGACTGCACGACCGGGATTATCACACGATCTGCGTCGGCGGCGTTGGCTTCTTCAATCCTACGACACCGTTAGGAACGGTCCTGCCGGGCTTGTTCGATGAGAGTTATTGGTCACGCGAACTCGGCGTGACCGATCGCGACTCGACCGCAAACCAAGTCCGCGTGGCGATCGACGCGATTGGAAAGGTCCCGAACCAGCAACGAACGTTCTTGTTCGTGAACGTCTCGGCACTCCATCAACCAAACTGTCATTACGTCGGTGGAGCGACTGAAGACAGTCCGGCAACGCAAGCGGCTGCGCTCGAGTATGTCGACTCACAACTTCCACCACTGTTTGCTGCATTGCGGCAACGTGGGCCGGTGTTGTGCGTCATCTGTTCCGACCACGGCACCGCCTACGGCGAAGACGGCTATACCGGGCATCGGCTCGCTCACCCGGTTGTCTGGACCGTGCCGTATGCGGAGTTTGAGTTGCCAATAATTTCATAAATGGTTCGTCATGCGTAAGACAAAGCATGTTGACCACCGGACCGATCGAGGTACGACTACGGAAGCTCAATCGGCGACGGCTATTGGTCGTCGTGGACGTGCTTTCCTGTCGTCACTTGTAATTGAAGCTGATCGATCGGCATAGTTTGCCGCGTCTTTTTGAAATTGCTTTTCGGTCGCATTACGCCGACGGGATTTCTCGCCGGGACTCTTCGCTGCATCGGCCGATGGAATCGCAGATTGATCGGAATTCGTAAGATCGACCAACTTCTCTGGGCTTTCCTGCTGTTCCATCTCCCCATCGGTGCCAGCAATACAGTACAGATACTTGGAACTCCGCACGATCATTCGACCATTGCTCACTGCCGGAGTACCCCAGAACGTCTCGTTCTCCCTCGTCATCTCATTGACGGCCAACAACTCCGTCTTGTCTGCCAATCTGAAAACGTACATCTGCCCGCCGGCGTTGAGGTAGAACAGTCGATCTCCGACAACAACTGGCGATGCATAATCGAGTGAACCGAAGCGAGCGTTTCCCGTTTTCTTGAAGTTCTTCAGACGAATCTGCTCCAGACGCCGACCACTGTTCGCACTCAGCGTGGTGAGGACACCGCGAGAAACGACGTAAAGTTTCGACTGATACCGTACCGGCGTTCCATACGTCGTACCAACCGGACTGGTCCACACGATTTTCGTCTCGTTACCATCTTTTCCAGACCGGATATCCAACGCCACACTACCGGCTCCCGCGCCCGAAAACGCAAACACTCGACGTCCTTGCGAAATCACGCTTGCGTAGGCTTGCCGTGAAGTGGTCGCATTGGCGAACCAACGCAACCTCCCGCTATTTGGGTCGAGCCCCCAAAGTTCTCCGGCGACCAGCATCACGACATCCGTTCGATCTTCATCGACTCGGACCAGTGTCGGTGTTCCCCACATACCGTCCAGCCCCGTTGCATATTGCTGCCACAGCTTCTCTCCAGTCCTTTTGTCAAAACCAATGATGGATTGACTCTCAGCGGCAGCGGTCACGATCACGATATTCTGATGAACGATAGGACTCGAAGAAGACCCCCATCTGGGAGGGTCTGATTCTTGACCGGCCTGTGCGTTCCATAAATCATTGCCTTTGAGATCAAACGCATGGACGCCACCTTTGCCGAAGAAGCAATAAACGTTGTTACCATCCGAGACGGGAGTGTGGGACGCATAACCATGAGAGGAAACTCCCGACTTGTCGTAGGGATCTTCCGGTAACGAAGCCGGCACATCTTTTTGCCACAATTGGGCTCCTGTTCTCAAATCAATACAGACGAGATTTCGGACCAGATTTTCCATCTGACCTGGATTTTCGCGGTCGATTCCATAGCCCGAGTAACAGGTCACCAGCACCTTGTCTCCAACGACGATTGGACTGGAGGCACCAGGTCCGGGTAGAGCAATTTTCCAGACGATGTTTGTTGTGGGAGACCACTCCGTTGGCAACGATTGGGAGTCCGTGACGAATCCAGATCCAGCCGATCCGCGAAAACGTGGCCAGTCCTCTGCCGTAGCCACCGTGCTCCAAAAGGCTAAGCAGATTGGAAGAAGCGTCAACTGGTGAGTCATTGTGTTCGCTTTGTTTCGCACGAGTTTGGGAGCGAAATCACCCCCGGCAATGAATTCGGAAAAAATGCCGGGACTGCCCCCGGCTCTAGATTGTAGTCCGAAGACGAAGTCGCGGCGAACTGCTTCCCGGCTTGCGAAACTCTAATTCGCGATTGTGTGGCCGTTGCGACGGGGGGCGAAGCCGATGAAACGGTCGGATTTTTCATCCGAGCCACGTTTCTTGAATTCATCCCACGCCCAATCCCACTCCCATTCCCGACTGTCGAGGTACCGCATCACGAGCAGTTTTTTGAGTTCCTCCACTTCAGCGAAACTCAGTCCACTCGTTCGAGACACAGCCACATCGACGGGAATGCCTTCGACAATTTCCTTGGGCCAATGCTCCACCATTAACTCGCGACGCATGGACGCATCGGGTTTTTCGAAGCGGATGAAAACGTCGATCCGTCCCGGTCGGCGAAACGCAGGGTCCAACTGCTTGAACTGGGCGTTCGAGGTGAAGAGGTAAACCACACCCTGCCGAATGCTGAGTCCGTCAAGTTCCGATAGAAACGTACTGTGATCGCCCGACGAACCGACATCGTCCCGATTTCGCAAGGCTTGGTCGAGGTCGTCAAAGAAGATGATGCCCGGACGTTGCAATTCGAACAAACTTCGAGCGGACCCGTGGTTGCGAGCCATCTCGTATTCTTCCGCCCGCACGGTTCGCCAATCGAAACCGAGCTTGCTGGCCTGATTGAGCAACCACCGAGCGGCCATCGTTTTCCCGTTGCCTGGCTCACCCGCGAGCAGCACACCCCGTTTGAGCGGCACGCCGAAACGGTCAAAGGCTTCCGACCCGCGTTCGAGAAAACCGACTGTGTTGTCCCACAAGCGGGTTTTGAGATCGTTCTTCATCACCGGCTTGATTTGCCGATGTTTCTCCTCGACGCCTCGCCGTAGATAACGATAGAGCATCGTGAGATGTTCCGTGCGACACGCCCAAACATCGTTGAGCGGGCTTCCGTACTCGTCCGCGAACGGGTTGATCGCCCGTGCCAACGGCACCATGGTTTCACCGATCTTAACGGAGAATCGCTCGATACCGAACGACACACCATGTCCGCGGCTGCCGGATTGAATTGTGCGGATCGGTTGCGAGGCCCCGAACCCGGTTGATCCTTCCCGCCGCAGATGACGGTACAAGTAGCCGGCGGTTTCGCAATCCAAATTCAACGCCCGCACCGTTCCTCCCAGCACTTCCGAGAGACGTTGCAACGTCAGATCGAGATCAGCTTGATTTTCGCGAAGACTCATAGGGGTTCTTTAGCGTGAGAGGAAAACACAAAATGACGAAACAGGTTTTTCCGAGTTGATGATGAGCTGTTTGGTTTCCGTCTGTCCTACTAGTACGGATTTGCGAACATTGAAATTCATTCAGTAATCAGAATTTATGGAAAAAGAGGACACAAGTGTTAGCCACTTGGTTCCCTCAAACGAAACAAAACCGGTCACGGATCACGAAGAAATTCTTCGACCCGGCCGGCAAGCTCCGTTTGTGGAGTGGAAATGAAGTTGGAAATGAGCTGAAACAGTCTCGGTGTTGAGTTCTTGTCCGCAGTTACAATGTCTTGTGACCCTGGTGGACTCGAACAAGCGATTGTCCTCGTCTTCAAAAGCCAACGGCTCTAGGTCTGGAGTTTCTGACGCATCCGGTTCAATTCTTCGAGTGCTTCGAGCGGTGTCAATTCATCAATTTTGAGATCGCGGAGTTCATCGAGCAATGGATGCTGATCGTGGAACAGCGAGAGTTGCCGATTTTTTTCTTTCCGAGTCATCCGTGGCGGGACTTTGGGGCGGCCGGAATCGTCCAGGTGGTCGGCTTCGAGTGTTTCCAAGATGACCCGTGATCGCTCCACCACCGCCGCCGGCACACCGGCTAACCGTGCAACATGAATTCCGTAACTCTTGTTGGCCGGCCCCGGCAGGATTTTGTGGAGAAAAACAATGCCATCGTCGACTTCTCGCACCGCGACGTTCCAATTCGCCGCATGTTTGAGAGTTTGCGTAAGTTCGGTCAGTTCGTGGTAATGCGTGGCGAACATCGTGCGGGAACCGAGGCAGTCGTGTAGATATTCCGTCACCGACCATGCCAACGAAATCCCGTCGTAGGTGCTCGTGCCCCGACCGATTTCATCGAGAATCACAAGACTGTGTTTCGTAGCGGAATTCAGAATGCGAGCGGTCTCGGTCATTTCGACCATAAAGGTACTTTGCCCTTTTCCGAGTTCGTCACTTGCGCCAACGCGGGCAAAGATCCGATCCGCAATCCCGATCCGAGCGGACCGCGCGGGCACGAACGACCCCATCTGAGCCAGAATCGTCAACAACGCCGCCTGCCGAATGTACGTGCTTTTCCCGGCCATGTTCGGGCCAGTGATGATCTGCACGCGGCCGAATTGGTCCGATGTTTGTGGTTCGGTATCGGCTGAGGAATTCTGCGTGTCGGTTGTGGTCTCTTTCGACTCACCGCCCAACCGCACATCGTTCGGGACGAACACGCCGGACGGTTGGAGTTTGTCGAGGACGGGGTGTCGTCCGTCCCGGATATCGAGCAGGGGGTCGGTCGTCATGTCCGGGCGGCAGTATCCACCGGCGATCGCCAGCGTCGCGAGTGTCATCAACACATCCGCTTCGGCGAGCACCTCCGCCGTGGTTTGCAGACGGACAATTTGCTTCGCGACCCGTTCCCGTAGTGCATGGAAAAGTTCCTGTTCGAGAGCCGTCGCACTTTCCTCGGCTCGCAGAACTTTGTCCTCATGTTCTTTCAGTTCCGGCGTGATGTACCGTTCTTGGTTCTTCAGGGTTTGCTTGCGGTGATAGTTCTCCGGAACCTTGTCCGCATGCGACTTCGTGACTTCCAAGTAATACCCGAAGACCTTGTTGAAGCCGATTTTGAGATTGGGGATTTGTGTCCGCTCGGCTTCCTGGGCTTGGTACTTCGCAATCCATTCTTTCCCACCACGCGCGAGATTGTGAAGCTCATCGAGTTCCGCGTGAAAACCGGTGCGGATCATTCCGCCATCCGTGGTGAGCAGCGGCGGATCGTCGACCAAGATTTCTTCAATGTCGGCACGAATGTCGGCACACAGATCCAGTCGGCCTTCCAACCGTTTGAGCAACGCCGCTTCGTGCCCGGTGAGTTTCGCTTTCAATTTCGGCAAGGCGGCGAGTGTGCGAGCCAAACAGCCGAGATCTTTCGGACTCGCCCGCCGAGTCGCCACACGAGCGGTTAGGCGATGCAGATCGTAAATCGGTTCCAGCAACTCTCGGACACTTCGCACGAGCGAACCGTTCCCCACGAGTTCTTCCACGGCATCATGCCGGGCGACGATCGACTTGAGATCGGTCAACGGATTCGACAACCGTTCGGCAAACAGTCGTGCCCCCATCGGCGTGACGGTTTCATCGAGCACATCGAGCAAACTGCCGTCCCGACTGCCATCGCGGAGAGTTCGCGTCAGTTCGAGACTTCGCCGCGTCGATTCATCAATGATCAGGTGCGTGCCTCGACGGTACGGCTCCAAACGGGCGATGTGGCCGAGCGTTGTTTTCTGCGTGTCTTGCACGTATTCCAGCAACGCACCCGCTGCGACGACGCCCACGGAGTCAGCATCGACATCGAAACCATCCAGCGATTGCACGCCGAAATGGTCGAGCAGCAACCGCAGCGACTCCTCCCGCGAGAAGCACCACGCCGGGCGTTCCGTGAGGACCAGGCCTCGCAGTTCCTTCAACGATTCGCCGAGCGGTTCGTCCGGTTTTCGTTCGGGTAGCAACAGCTCAGCCGGTCCGATGCGAGCGATTTCGTCGAGCAGGGCGGTTGGTTCGACATCGGTAGTCAGGAAACGACCCGTCGAGAGTTCCAACCACGCCAGGCCGATGCGTGTCTTCGTTGGAAACAAGCACGCCAGAAAGTTGCTTTGACGCGGATCGAGCAGGGCGTCATCGGTGAGTGTGCCCGGTGTGACGACCTGCGTCACTTCCCGTTTGACGAGCCCCTTTGCTTGCTTCGGGTCTTCGACTTGCTCGCAGATGGCCGCCCGCAAACCGGCTTGAATCAGCTTCTGCAAATACCCTTCGAGCGAGTGATACGGAAACCCCGCCATCGGCACCGGATTCTCCGAACCTTTGTCCCGACTGGTCAGAGTGAGCCCCAACAATTTCGCCGCGGTTTTCGCGTCTTCGTGGAACAATTCATAAAAATCGCCCATCCGAAACAGCAAAATCGACCCCGGATTCTCCGCCTTCACCTGCTGGTAGCGTTCCATCATCGGAGTGAGTTTGGGGGCGGGTTGTTTGCTCATGTCTGACTCAGTAAATTTCGCTTTTGGTGAGGTCGTGTGGAGGGTGGAGAGTAACGCGTGGAGAGTTGTGCTACTCGGATGTTTGCAGCGTCCATTGGTCAGCATTCCGTGACATGCTAACGAGGATCCCAATGATCTTATCGTATTCTTCGTAAATCCTTCTGGCGGTACTTTTGTCAACGTATTGGCATTCGACAGCAAACTGTATCCAAGTCTGCGTCTCTCCGGCTTCCGCTTCGCTGTCGGAGAGTTTGCTGATAAACGCTGCCGGATACCGTCTCTTTCGCCATGCCTCCGCAAGGTTCGCGCAAACCGACCGTGACGAGCGACGAATTTGATCCGTCAGTGAATAGCGCTCCTCAACCGGAAACGTCTTCGAAACTTCAAACAAATCCATCGCGGCTTGAAAAGCCGCCTGGTAAACCTCTAATTCCGTATGCCGTCGTGCAAACTTGCTGGCCATATTCGAGATCTCTTTGATCCACTCTCTACGCTCAACACTCCACCCTCTACCCAGATCACTCCGGAAACAACATACTCACGCTCGTCCGATCGTGCACGGAGCGGATGGCTTCGGCGAAGAGGGGGGCGACGGTGACGGTTTCGGCGTTAGCGGGGAGTGCGGCGTGGCCTTCGATCGTGTCGGTGACGAATACCTTCTTAATCTCGCTATTGCCCAATCGATCGGCTGCTCCAGAGGCGAAAACCGCATGGGAGATGGCGGCGTAGATGTCTTTGGCTCCGCGTTTTTTTAGCAACTCGGCCATACTGACCAGGGAGCCACCGGAGATGGCGAAGTCGTCGACCATCAGCACATTCTTACCCTCGACTTCACCGATGACTTCCAGCACTCGGGCCGTCTCGCTGTGATCGACTCGCTGCTTCGTGCCAATGACGACCGGCGTGCCCAGCAAATTCGCGAACGAGGAGGCATCTTTCGCGAATCCCGTGTCTGGACTACACACGACGAGATCGGGAATGTTCTGCGTCTTGATATGCTCACAAAGCACGTGCCGACCGTACAAATGATCGACCGGCACCCGGAAGAACCCCTGAATTTGCGGGCTGTGCAGGTCCATCGTCAGCACGCGGTCGGCTCCCGCAGCTTCGAGGGCGTCCGCACACACACGGGCTCGAATGGAAACGCGAGGCTCGTCTTTTTTGTCCCCTTTCGCGTAGCTAAAGAACGGAATGACCGCCGTGACTTGATGAGCGCTGGCCCGCTTGAGAGCGTCGATCCAGAACAACAACTCCATGAAATTGTCGTTCACCGGAGCATGCACACCCTGAATGACGAACACGTCCCGACCACGGACATTTTCCAGAATCCGGACGAAGACATTGCCCTCGCTGAACGTGATCGCTTCACTCTTCAGAGGCTGAATGCCCAGGCATTTTCCGATTGCAGTGGCCAAGTGTGGACTCGCGGATCCCGCGACCAACGCTAAGTCGCCATGCGGCGGTTGAAACGTTTGAAGTCGCGGACCGGATGACGTGGGGCCGGAGCTGGAAGCGGACATGGCAGATCGAAATTCTCAGTAAGCAAAAGACGGACCGAGTGCAAACCCTCATCATAGCCACGAGGGTTGAGCACTCAACATCCAATGCGAGCTGGTCCTTCACCGAAGACGATAAAAACACGGCAAAATCGGTACTGTCCCACGAAACCTTCCAATTCTCCCGAAACCACGTCTTTTGTCATGGGTTAACAAGGACACTGGGACGGTGCGAAAGTTCTCTTGTCTCAGATGGCATGTTCAGACACAATCCGCCCGCCTCCCGCGAAGATGCCGGGCGGTCCAACAAGAATTATCCGTCTCGATCTGGAGGCGACGACGGATTTGTCAGGGACGACAATGCGAATTCGGTGTGCATTTCCATTGCGAAATATGGCCAGCCCGTCGGATGGTGGGCCGGTGGTTTCCGCACGTCGTGTCTTGATCGCATTGTTTTTACTCTGTCTGATCCCCCGCTTGGTGATGATCTTCCGAGTGGGGCCGGTCTGCAATGATGGATACTATTACACCTCCGTCGCCGCGGCTTTCGAAGACGGCGAGTTCGCCCAGGTATTCGCGTATCTCAACCTGAACATTTACCCCATGATTCTCTCGGGTTTGCATCGGTTGGGGCTGGAATGGTTGTTGGCAGCGAAGTTGTGGGGGGCGGTCATCTCGAGTCTGGCCGTCCTGCCAATTTTCGGCTGGATTCGTCGTATGTTCGATGACCGCATTGCGACACTTTCGGGCTTTTTGTACGCCATTCACCCGGAATTCATCGAACTGAGCGTCGAACCAATTCGCGAACCGACATTCTGGTTTTTGTTGGCGTTATCGTTCTATTTGGGCTATCGAGCGACGACCGAAAGCCGATTGAGATTCTTCGTTCTCGGTGGTCTAGCGATGGCCTTTGCGGTTCATACCCGCAGCGAAGGTTGGTTGTTGTTGGGGCCCATCCTGATTTGGACCGCCTTCAACGCATGGGACCGGCGTGCACATCTCGGCAAACTCGCTTGTGGGACCGGGTTGTGGCTCGCGATGACACCGCTTCTGATTTTGGTGATCAATCTCACGGTGCTTCAAGGTGAGACCGGATGGCAATGGGGCCGCCTCACGCACTTTCAATTAGGCTGGCAATGGGTCCAAACGGCCCTTGAACCGGCACCGGCTCCCGCGACTCCCACCGCACTGACGGCCGCATCCGTCCCAATTTTGCCACAACCCATCACGGTTCCCGTTCCTCAACCCAGTGTAAAATCCACGCCGAAACAACCCGAGGAACCAGCTCCGACAGTGAATCAAGAATCGAAAAAAGCGAAAGCCGAACCCCTCTCGACCGGGAAGCGTTTCCAAAAGTTTTTTCACGCTTGGATTCGTATGTTCGAACCCGTCAATTTCTCGATGGCGGTGATCGGGTTATTCGTCGCTGCAACTCAGTTTTGGCGACGAGACTATTGGGTGCTTCTTGTCTTCTCGATGACGGTCCTGGCAGCCGTCTGGGTGCTTTTCGGGGCACTCGGTGTAATCAGCTCCCGATACTTCCTGCCCACCTACCTGGCTCTGGTGCCCTTTGCGGCAATTGGAATGTGGTCAGCCCTGGCATGGTGGAGTCGGCAAGTGTTGCGTATCACGGGAAGCCGAAGATTACGCCGCACGGTCGTGCCGTGTGCCATCGCACTCGGAATTTCTTTGGGATGGACGGATGCATTCACCACATGGCACGAAACTCGCGAAGCCGAGGCCGCCATGGCGGAAAACCTACGAACAACAATTCCTAGAGTTCGATCGGTTACCGTTGATTTGCATGCGGTTCGCGTTGGTTATCATCTCATCAACGACGTTCCGCACATCACGCCAGAGGCCATTGCTCATGGCGTCAATCAAACTTTCTGCGAACGTCAAAATCGCTGCCCGAATGGAGAGGATATCGTCATTCTCTCCTGCCATCGATTTCCAGAAGAGCAAATCGAGGCGTTGCGAAATGAAGCGATTGCCGCCGGCCTAACTCCGATTGAATACCAAGCTCCACCGATGGCACATGGCCAATTCCTAGTCTTTGTTCATAAGATCGACTAGGACTTTACGCATTAGGACAGGTGGTAAGAGTTCGGAGCTAATCACGTGTTTCAAATTGATGGCCCATTCTCCGAAAAACAACTGAGTTCGACTCACTACTAACGAGGTTCACAGGCCATGCCGGTCGCCGATGCTGAATGCTCCCAGCGAACTCAGAAGATCTGGGTGATATCCGAAGTTTATTACCCCGACGATAACCCAACTGGTTACTTTCTCACCGGAATCGCGGAAGGGCTAGCGAAGGAGTTCGACGTTCGTGTTTTATGCACGCAACCGTCCTATACCGTTCGCGGAAAAGAAGCTCCACGAAACGAGAACCATCGCGGTGTTTCGATTGATCGAGTGTGGAGTACAACTTTTGATAAAAACATTCTCCCATTGCGGCTAGTCAATTCACTGACAGTGAGTCTGTCGATCTTTCTCAAGATGCTTTGGGGATTGCGACGCAAGGATCGGGTACTAGTTGTCAATGTGCCTCCCATCTCGCCACTTGCTGTTGGTCTCGCGTGTCGATTGAGAGGCGTTGAATATACGCTGCTAATTCATGACGTGTATCCGGATGCCGTCGCAGCGGCGGGAATGCTTCGCACGACATCAGTCCTATACCGAATGCTCAATCGAGTGTTCGGGGTGCTACTGAACTCGGCACGGCATGTGGTTGTGCTAGGGCGAGACATGTTTCAACGGATCTCCGACAAGCGGCGAGACAAGACGGTGTGTGTCACAATGATTCCTAACTGGGCTGACTTAGAGTTGGTTCCTCGCACACAGCATGTCGGTGAAGAGAATGCGATTCGACAGCAGTTCAAACTTGATGGGAAATTCGTCGTCCAATACTCAGGGAATATGGGCCTTACTCACAACCTTGATGTCATCGTTGCGGCCGCCCGTGATATGCAGAACGATGTTGACTTGCATTTTCTGCTAGTCGGTTCAGGGGCGAGGAAAACTTGGGTAACAGAAACCGTTGCCAACGAGAATTTGCATAACGTGACCGTCGCTGATCGTCGGCCGCGTGAAGAACTGAACGATCTGCTGTTGGCGGCGGATGTGTCCGTGATTAGTTTTTTGCCCGCCATGGCCGGAGTTTCGGTTCCTAGTCGACTATACAATGTGATGGCTGTTGGTTGTCCTGTGATTGCAGTGGCAGATCCTGAGTCGGAACTCGCTCGCACAGTTGCCGAGGAACGCATTGGTTGGGTCGTTCCACCGAATGATGTTGTTGCTTTTCGGGCGGCGGTCGACGAGGCGAAGTCGAATCCAGCGGAACTTGCTGCCATGCGTGTACGTGCAAGACGGGCGGCGGAAGTCCGTTTCTCCTACAGTCAGGTCGTGCAAGCCTATCGAGAACTGTTGAAGACAAACAGTTCGACACCCAAGTCGATCTGGGATCAATCAGAAATGAAGCCTGAGACGGATATCTCAGTCCGACGAGCTGCCTAGGATATGTTGAGTTGTTTGGTGGTTCATGGTTGCGATCAGGGCTAAGTTTAGCGTGCTGGCTGCTACGGGAAAACGAGAACGAGTTGCATCGAGGAGTGATTGAGTGTTAGCCCCGATTCTAGTGACTGGTGCGACAGGGTTTCTCGGACGAGCAATCGTTTCGCAAGCAATCTCAGGTTCGATCCCGCTCAAGACAACCGGCCGGAAGAATCTTGTTGAACCGCTCCCCAACTTCGTATCCGTCGATCTTGCTGACGAGACTCTGTCGAGTGCCCAACTAGACGAGCTTGTTGCTGGAACTCGCTGTGTGATTCATGCGGCTGGGCTAGCACATCAGTTTGATGCAACAGCGGGTGACTATACGCGGTTCCATCGCTTGAACGTTGATGCTCCCGTTCAGCTTGCCGAAGCTGCGGCAAGGCAAGGCGTGAAGCGATTTGTGCATGTTAGTTCGATTAAGGTCTACAATCCGAGCTGTCCACAGCCGATCCACGAACAAACACCACTCGATCCCATCGGTCCGTACGCTCAAAGCAAAGCCGAAGCGGAGACGAAACTATTCAAGGTGGCTGAGAGAGCAGGTCTTGAAGTTGTGGCGCTTCGGATGGCTGTTATCTATGGTGAGGAAGATGGCGGAAATGTTGCGCGGTTGATCAGTGCGATTGATCGCGGGCGGTTTGTGATGGTCGGTCGGGGAGAGAATCTCAAGAGCTTGATCTATCGGGGAGACGCAGCGAGAGCATGTCTAGCCGTTGCTAGTTGTGCGGAACTGCCGACATCTCAACGGGCTTATAACATCGCCGCGGATCCCGTCTCGATGCGAGAGATTGTCGAAACAATTTATCAAGCGCTTGGGCGAAGGCGATACCGTCTTCATATGCCAGCATCTTGTGTACAGTTTCCATTTGCAACATTGGCCCGACTGCGGATGCCAGTGGTGTCACGTAAAGCCGAGAAAGTTTCGGAAACGCTGTCAAAGTGGCTCGTGGATGATGCCTATGACGGTGCCTTGTTTCGCAAGGATTTTCACTTTCAACCGCAAGTGTCCCTAGCATCAGGAATTCAGAACGAAGTGGCTTGGTATCGTGGGCAGGATAGAAGTCGGTCCAAAGCAGCTTGAGAGTCGCATGTAACTCGCTGTTTGTTCTCATTGGAATTAGTTCAAATGAAGCGTCTGTTTGATATCGTTCTGGCTTCTGGTTTGCTAGTTGTCTTCGCGATTCCAATGGCTGGGATTGCACTGTTAGTTCGGCTGACATCACGCGGCCCCGCTTGGCATTGGTCGGATCGTGTGGGGCGTCACAATGTGATTTTTCGGATGCCGAAATTTCGCAGCATGCGGACAGATACACCCCAATTGCCGACGCACTTATTGCAAGACTCACGGAACTGGATTACCCCTATCGGTCGGTTTCTGCGGAAGTCGAGTCTAGATGAGTTGCCGCAGTTGATTAGTATTTTGCGAGGTGATATGAGCTTCGTCGGCCCCCGGCCGGCACTCTATAATCAAGATGACCTTGTCGAACTTCGGACTAAGCATGGGGTTCATAAATTGGCACCGGGTCTTACCGGTTGGGCTCAAATCAATGGTCGTGATGAACTTTCGATTCCGGTGAAAGTCGAGTTTGACGCTGAGTATCTGGAGCGGCAATCCTTCGGATTCGATCTCTCCATTATGGCCGCGACTTTTCTTCGAGTTTTCCGCAGCGAAGGAGTTGTGCAAACCGGTGATTCGACAGCTCATGTTCATAAGGAATCAAAATTCGATGACGGGCCTAGTCAGAGACGTGCGGCCTGATTTGGTGTCGAGCTGGAATCTCCAGAGTGAAAAGTCGGGGTAATCGTCGTAACTCAACGCAGGTTGGTCGAATTTTTCACTTTGGGAGTGTTTTGGGATTGTGGTGCTGTCTTGGTGACCTAGCAGTTGAGATAGGCGTTGCTAAGCAGAAATCCATTAGCTCCCATGTGTTAGATCTTTGTAATGAGTGCTCACCAGAATGCGGCTTTGGCTCAACGGGTCCAGGTCTTCGATGCTTCCCAGCTTGACGATCCATTAATTTGCGTCTGGAAGCAGATTGTCGCTAACGGAGAGGTGTTTTCGCATCCGCACTTCAGTCCTTATTTTACCTTAGCGGTTGCGATGTCGATTCCCGATGTCAAGGTTGCGGTCATCTTCGAAGATGATGCACCGGTTGCTTTCCTTCCGTTTCAACAAGTCGGAAAAGTCGGATACCCGGTCGGTCATCCGTTCAATGAGTCACATGGGCTCGTGCATTTGCCCGATGTTTGGATCGATGCGGAAGACCTATGTCGCAAGGCGGGACTAGGGGCGTGGCATTTCGATCACTTGCCCTGTGAGCAGAGTTGGTTGCATCTCTACCAAAAAGCGACCGATGACGCCGCTTGGGTTGAGTTGTCGGGGAGTTACCAGGCATATCTCGAAAGTCGGCAAGCATCGGGGACGTCGCAGTTGAAACAGGCGGAGCGGAAGCGACGAAAACTAGCCCGCGAAGTTGGTCCGGTTCGGTTTGAGGATCATATCGACGATCAGGATGCCGTCGGGACTCTGATCAACTGGAAACACGCCCAAACTCGTGGTCAGAAAAGCGGACGGGTTTTCGAATCCGAGGGCACGAAGACACTCTTGCAAGATGTTCTCACAATCGAACAGCCGCATGTTCGGGGCAAACTCTCAGGATTGTTTGCAGGCGATCATCTCATTGCACTTCATTTCGGTATGTGTTGTCATTCCACGTATGTTTCAATGATCCCGGCGCATGATGATCAGTTCTCGCGATACTCGCCGGGAATGATTTTGCACTTGGAAATGATTCGGTTCGCTTGTGAACAGGGCGTTCGTGAAATCGATCTGGGGCGTGGCATCAATCGAGTTAAGGCTGCACTGATGACGACGACACGGCGACTCGCAATTGGCAGTGTCGATTGCCGTCCGTTTCGACGTTTCGCGACGAACTACTGGTACATGCTCCGCAACTTTGCCCACTCGTCGCAGCTCGGGAACCGCATGTTGATGATGACCCGACAGATTAAGTCACTGAAGAACTAGCAGGCTGTCGGTGTCGAGGATTGTAGTTCACGCAGAGTTTGTATTGGGAAATCACTATTCCTGAATCTAGCATTAGCCATTTTGGTCAGGGCTAAAGAACGAGTTTCAAATTGATGAAATTGTAGGAAGTGTATCCCAACGAAAACGCCTTGATCGGTTATCGATTGAGGCGTTTTCGTTATTTGAAGAACTGCTCCCGGCATTGGTGATGATCTTGACTGATTCGAGCCTGTTGGCAGTGTTGCCTTGAGGGGCACGGCTTGTGAAGTTAGGGCGGTTTGATCTATTTCTTAGGGACGAGTGATGAGGGCAGGCGGTCTAGGTTGTCGAAGGCAATTTTCTTGGCGGCGGTGAGTTGGTTTCCTTTGAGTTGTCGAACGGAGATTCTGGCGGTGGTGTTCTCCGTGTCGGTCTTCACGGTGTAACGTCCGTTGATGCTGCGGACCAAACCGGTGGACATCTCCACGACGGTGATGGCGTTGTAGGTGAGTTGTGTTTCGCCCTCGGTGAACGATTCGTCTTCTTCAATCTGGACACTTCCACCCAGCGATTTCGCCTCGCGATACCGTGCGACTTTCCCAGCAGTTCCGTCGGAGCGTGAGAAACCTTCCCAAAGAGTGGTGCCGTTAACGGTGCGTGAGAGAACGGCGGATTCGGTTTTTCCGATGCGGCGATCGTATACTGTCGGTAAGGATGGCGTGAGTGTGAGCGGGATGTTTACGAACTCGGTCATCAAATACGGCAAACGCATATCGCCTGCTTCTCGGTTGCCGAAATCCTCGAGGGCTCGTTTTCCAATGGTCTGGATGGTGGGTGTCCAATAATCCCAACTCTTGAGTGGGCGATATCGGTCTTCCCCCGGCATCTTCACTGAATGTCGCAATCGCCCGACGACCAAAAGTGTGGCTCGTGAGCCGTCAACCTCGCGAACGTGGTAGTACGGCGAACCGGATACGCGATGGTAACGACCGTCTTCGGTCCAATCGATGGTGACAAGAAACGCGAATTGTTGTCCCGCAGTCCACTTGTATTCGGGAAACTTGGAACGAACAGTGGAGCCCGATGTTGAGGTGCTAAATCGGCTTGGGGAACGCGACTTGAAACTCGATGAGGACCGAGGAAACTTGGAACTATGATTCCGCTCCATTTCCCGGCGACGTTTTTCGATCTCTCGGCGTGACTGTTCGATCTTTCGGCGGACTTCTTGCGAGCTCAACGGTTTCTGGGCTGACAGTTTTGCGTTGTCGATACTGGCAAGTCCAACGGCCAGAACGCAAATCAATCCCCATGAAACCCGTCCGTTCTGTTGAACGACACTCATTGAAATTCCTCGCTACGCTTTCGAACTTTGGTGGCATGATCAACGTGAAACTCGATCTTCTCGAGGTGCTGAAATATTGGACGTCACGCGCGCGAAGCAAATGAAGCGGAAGAAGTGATTGAGCAACATATCCGATTTCCCCTAATCACGTTGGGGTGTAACGGCTCACGCGATTGTGACGGTTGGAAAGTGGGGGCACACCACTGAGCTTCGTGCCGACCCACGCAGCCGCTCGGTTCTCTTTCTAGGGTCACATAGTTGGTTTCGTGGAAATGGAAATTCCGGGACCGTTTTGGTTTGAAACTCATTGCAACAGATCGTTCTCGCTGCTGTAATGGACTTCAGTGCTCTGGTCAAATGAATATTTTGGTGATGGGGCCATTAGTGTGTCCGGTTTCACGGCCGGGTGCTGTTCTATTTATCAGAACCGGAACTTTAGAACGATTTAACATCGCGGAGCGACACTGTGGGCCAAGCAGTTCGATGGCAATGTCCCGTTTGCAGCCAGTGGTTTTTGATTGCGTCGACATCGAAACAACCACGGGCTTGTTCGCGATGTCGGCAAGGGACTAGTCGGGGCTCAGCAACGAATCCACCACCGGCCATTTCGACTCAGTCGGATTTCGATAGCATTCTCAACCAAGCCGAAACGGTTGAGCCATCGACTCTCCAAAAGTCGCCGACTTCGCCCACGAATCCCAAGCGTGGTGCGTCCGCCGAAAAAGACGTGTCAAACGAGGGGCAACGGCATGTTGTCGGGTGGGTAGTAGGATTGGGCGGCGGTGTTTTGGCAACGCTGCTGTTGGTTTTGGGGGTGTTGGCTTTCCAGGCGGATGAGGGCAACTCGGACACGGCTAAGACTCCTTCGACAACTCCTGCGACCAACCCGCCCCTCGCTGTGGCAAAGTCCTCCGCGGTTCCGATGGAAGTTGCCGCGAAAACTCCGGTCACGCTACCAGAAATACCCGAGAACGCTGGTGGACTCTCACCAACTCGTCCGCCGGTTCCGGTTGAACCGCCGTCACCAGCCCCGAAACCTTCTCCGCTCGAACGCCAGACACCGATGCCGGTATCGCCGCCGATGAACGAGAAGCCTCGGAACACTCCAGCCGACTCGAACGTTGCAGATGGTTCCAATAATGTTCCGTCTCCGATGCCGACTGAGGTGGCATCCGCACCGCATGGGAATGGCGTGTTGCCGATCGGAGTGGCTGCACCGGATTTGGTATCGACCGATGCCGAAAAAGCGAAGTTGAAGGAAATTGACAGCAAACGAGAAGCACTAGTTCAAAAGCGGTCTGAGTTGATTGATCAGATCGCCGAATTGAACGGAGAAGCCGCCGAGCATCAAAGCACGCTCAAGCAGTGTCAGGCGGAGACGACCACGCTGAACAATAACCTCAACCTTATCAAAGCCCAATTGGCTGGGGTCAATAATCAGCTCCAACAACAGCGGATCACTCTTCAGCAAAAGGCGTTACTCGAACAGCAGGGCCGAGCACTGGTGGCTCAAGGGCAGAGTACGAGTCTTGCCATTCAAAAGGTCAATGCTGAAGCTGTGGCAACGCAGACAAAACTCAAAGTGGTTTCCGGTCGGTTGCTGACTCGTCAACGGGAGTTGGGTGGTTTGAAGCAACAAGCAGATCGGCTTCGCGACGAATGGCTCAAAGTCACGGATCCTTTCGGAAAGTTGGATCGTGGACAGGGGGTGGCCGCGATCGCGGTCTTGAATCAATTGATCTCGATTCAAAAGGACTTCGTGCAAGCATATGTCGCCAGGGGACTTGCGCACTATTCCTTAAAACATTACGACTTGGCCATCAAGGATTTTGACGAAGCGTTGCGGCTGAGACCGAATTATCCAGAGGCATTGGCTGGTCGGGCACTGGCGCTGAGTGTCGGGGTTTCCCGGACTCAGGGGCGATTGGTGTTTCGCGATGCGGTTCGGTACGGGAAGGATTCTTGGTTCGTCTATCTTTGTTATGGGCTTGCCGAGCAGGAGCATCGGGATTACGGCAAGGCGATGGCTCAATTTCAGAAGGCGGCCAAGCTTGGCAGTAGTGAGCCCGCTGCGTTTCATTATCTCGGTCGTTTGCAGGCGGCGTGTCCCGATGCCGAGTGGCGGGACGGTCAGAAAGCACTGGAGGCGGCTACCAAAGCTAATAGCCTCAGTGAAGGCAAGGTCTGGGTTTACGTTGATACGCTCGCCGCGGCATATGCTGAACAGGGAGAATTCAACATGGCTGTGCAATTTCAGAAGGATGCGTTGGCGTTGGCACCGAGTCCGGCGGTTGATGCATGCAAGAAACGATTACAACGCTACGAAGAGGGGCAGCCGTTCCGATTGCCCTGACCATCACTTTTGCGGTGCGGTTTCCATCGAGACATCTGGGGCGACTGGTTCAACATAGTGATATCGCAATGCGGACCAACGACAGATTTGACCGACCCCCCAGCCGATAGCGGCTCCGACAAAGACATCACTGAGGTGGTGGGCACCATAACTGAGGCGATGGACGGCAACATTCAATGCGAGAAACGCGAACACATATTTGGCTCGCGGGTAGACCGTGCTCATAATGATGGCCATGCCGACGGCTGTCGCGGTATGAGCCGAGGGCATGCTTTGGCCACCGGTTCCGTTCGAGAGCAGCGGCAAAAATCCTCGGAATGTTTCGGAAAAATGTTCTGGAACGATTTTGTAGTCCCGTGGTCGCCAGCGAGCGACCGTGAGTTTGACGAGGTTCGCCGCCATACCGGCGCAGAATGCTGTGGAAAGCACACTCATCCAAGCCTTCCGCTGACGGGTTTCGAGGATCAAGACCAAGAGTACGATGATCCCCACACCAACGCCGTGCCCAAAACCGACTAAATTGTCGACGAAATTCCGCATCCAGGCCGGTTTGCCGTTAAGTGTCCGGAAAAACCATTGCGAGAACGCAATGTCATACGGCAGGCAGAGAGCAGCGATGGTCAGAAAACCGAGCACAACCAGCAGGTGTGTCCGCCACGCGTGACGCACAACGTTGGCAGATTGTATCGCATGAGGCGGGGCAGTCGAAGCTGGGCGAAATGCTGTCGGAATCCAAGTCATCTTACTGAATTTCCTGAAGTCTCGATGCGAGTGTCGGCATTGTGTTCAGAAAACGTCTTCCCGCAATCCTGATTTCCCGTTATTAACCGAATTATGACAGTAAGCCGCAGGCATCCTATTCCAGAGCGTCGCCGAATAGGAACGACGGTTTCAGCAGAACGAGACAGGGACGTCTTCAATGCATTGGAAAATTCCGGGCGTTTGGTTCGTGGTCGCGGTGGCCGGGTTGACCTTTTTCCTCAGTTTGGGGTCGGGTCAGTTATTCGATGAGGACGAACCCAAAAACGCGGAATGTGGACGCGAAATGTTCGAGCGGGGCGACTGGATCGTCCCCACATTCAATCACGAACTCCGCACCGACAAGCCGATTCTCGTTTATTGGTTCATGTTGACCAGTTTTCATTTATTCGGCGTTTCTGAGTTCGCGGCTCGATTCTTTTCGGCAGTACTCGGGGTTGGCACCTGTGTGTTGACGTACTACATCGGAAGTCATTTGTTCACGCGACGGGCCGGTCTGTGGGCGGGGATGGTGCTTGGTAGTTGTTTAATGTTCACTGCTGTCGCGCGAGCATCGACACCGGATTCCACACTAATTTTCTTTACGACTCTCTCGTTGTTGTTGTATGTCCGCAGTCGAGATTGGTCGGGTCGTCAGGAATCAATCACGTTGCCGCAGCGGTGGTACCGTTTTCTTCCGATGTATGCAGCGATGGCGACGGCCGTGCTTGCGAAGGGGCCGGTCGGTGTGTTGCTGCCGTGTTGTGTGATTGGGCTGTTCGCGTACATGGAGCGAATTCGTTCGGATGTGAAGGTCTTGCCGACGGAAGCATCGCGGACTTCGAAATTCGTGCAGTGGTTCAAGAATTGGTTGCGTCCGGTACCGTTCTTCAAGACTTCGATGCAGATGCGGCCGGATTTGATTTTGCTGTGTGTCGCCGTGATTTCGTTGCCGTGGTACATCGCGGTTGGTGTCCAGACCGATGGGGCTTGGCTCCGTGGTTTCCTGGGGAATCACAACATCGGACGGTTCACGCAGCCGATGGAGAATCACAGTGGTCCGCCGTTCTATTACATCATCGCGATCATGATGGGCTTTTTCCCCTGGTCTGTGTTTTTGCCATTGGCGATTGTTTCGCTCGTGCAGCGACATCGACAAGCCGAGGGTGATCGACAGTCAATTGCATTCGTGCTGGGTTGGCTTGGTGTGTACGTAGGGTTCTTCTCGATCGCTCGGACCAAACTCCCGAACTACGTGTTGCCATGTTATCCGGCACTCGCGTTGCTCACGGGCTATTTGTTCGAGGCGTGCCCGTGGAACGTCGGGGCGACGGTCGCGAAGGGATATCGTTGGGCGATGGGATCGCTGATGACCGTGGGTGGCATTTTGATCGTCGCGTTGCCGATCACCGCGTATTTCATTATTCCCGGCGAATACTGGTTGGGTGTGGTGGGAATCGTTCCGCTTGCCGGTGGAATCATCGCATGGCGGCAATTCCATGGTCATCGGGAAACTTCCGCTCGGCAAACGGTTTTGGTGACGTGTGTTCTGTTTGTGGCCGTCTTCTTCGGCGTGGCGGCTCCACGAGTGAGCGAACAGCAAGATGGTTCGTACATTGTGAAATCGCTGCCAGAGCCGGTGCAAGATTCCGCCCGCATCGCGACATTCCGCTATTCACCTCCGGGACTCGTCTTCTACGCGCAACGGAAAATCGACGTTTGCCGGACGCCGGAAGATGTCAATGAGTATCTCTCTCAGGACGATAGCTTCCTCGCCACGCACGTCGGCCGTTGGAAGGAAATCAAAGACTCTCTGCCAGAGGATGTGACAATCATCGCCCAGAAACAACGGTTTCTGCGGGATCACGACATCATCGTCATCGGTCGACCGGCGGATGCAGTTTCGATGGTGGCAGAGGAGCCGAGCGGAAGTGTGATCAGGTGATGAGGCCTGGGGCGATGATGTGAGGAGTGAGGGGTAAGGAGTGAGGCGTCGCAAGCGGTGACCGAACCCTCACTCGCCTTTGATCTGGCTGAACACGCTTGATTTTCATTCCAGAATGGTCATGTGTGTACTGCATTACCATCATTGTCATAGGTCGGGGCAGCATCGACCAATTGGTGGAAGAGTTCGCTTTCGCCGGATTTGATCTGCCAATCGTCACCGCGTACTTCCCAATTGGCAATTAACCCAAGCAATTCGGGCAAACTCGTCGCATTGTAGTGTTGCCCATCTTTGTCAGCATCCCATTGCGGATTCTCCCAGTCGTCCGGTTCGTCACCCAGAAAGTAGTGTGTAACAGTGTAACCTTTGGCCACGATTGCCTGGAGACATGGGATAAATGTGTTCCCAGCGTTAGTAATACTTGGCATATGCGGTTCCCTCAATCCGCGGTGCTATCTCTTTCGTCTCAGAGTTTTGGTCAATAAAGCTATCACGACCATCCACCGCATGCGACACCTCACGCCTCACGCCTCACGCTCTACACCTTACATCAGTACGGCTCGCCGGTCGGGCACGACGCTTGAAATTCACATCATCACACCAGACCTCATCACATCATCACAAGAACCGCGCCGCTTGACAGGGATTTCTTGGTTGGCGTACGATGCCGCCGTTGATTCGTGGGCCACTGCGACCTTTCTGTTTTTAGGTTTTCCACACGTTCAAAAACCATCGTGAGCGATGATGCGGCGATCGGTTTTGAAGTGAATTATTCTATGAAAATTGCCCTGGATGCGATGGGCGGGGATCACGCCCCGCAACCGAATATTGACGGAGCGATCGCCGCTTTGCAGGCGGATTCGGATATTGAAGTTGTGCTGGTCGGAGATCAGCCGCAATTGGAATCGTTGGTGGAACAGTCGGGCTATTCCGGCGAACGGTTGTCATTCCGAGCGTCTGAAGGCGTGGTCGGAATGGAAGAAAAACCGACCGAAGCGATGCGGAAGAAACCCAATTCGTCCATCGCCGTTTGCTGGAAAATGATGGCCGCGAAAGAAGCGGATGCCGTCGTCTCCGCGGGGAACACCGGAGCCGTCGTCGCCGCGGGGTTGCGAACGCGGTTGTTTCTCAAAGGCATTAAACGCCCGGGGATTGCAACCGCGTTGCCGACCGCACGGGGCAAATCGATCTTGATGGACGTGGGAGCCAATCCCGCTGCCCGTCCGGAACATCTTGTCCAATACGCTACGATGGGGGCGATCTACGCCGAAGCCGTGTTGGGCATCGAAAACCCGAGCGTGGGGCTGATGAATATCGGCAGCGAGGATGGCAAAGGCAACGACCTTTACCGCGAAACGCATCAATTGTTGCTGAGCAGCCCGATCAAAGACCGCTACATCGGCAACGTCGAGGGACGCGGTTTGTATCAGGGTGAAGTCGATGTGCTCATCTGTGAGGGTTTTGTCGGCAATGTGGTGCTGAAAGTCAGTGAGGGCATGGCCGACTTCATGCTCAAGGCGATTTCACACCAAGTTTGCTCGCAACTTGACAGCGAACGCGATCTCGCCAAACAAACCTTCGGAGAAATCGGACGACGATTCGAGTACAGTGAAGAGGGCGGGGCACCGCTGTTGGGAATTGATGGCGTGTGCATCATCTGCCATGGATCGAGCAATGCCGCTTCAATTCGCAACGCTCTGAAATTGACCCGCAAATTCCAAGACCGCGACATCAATTCACGAATTGTGAGTGAACTGTCTCGATCGGTTGGGGATTCGTAAGCTGGGTTAACGCAGCGTGACCCCGCACGTGATGGAATGGCGATCCTCGGAAATACATGGCTGACGAGCCGAAGAACTTCGGTTGATGGAAATTAGGAAACGGACGTCGGAATGAGTAAAATCGCATTTTTGTTCCCGGGTCAGGGGGCGCAACACGTCGGGATGGGACGCACCATCGTCGAGAAGTGCCCAGCAGCGAAGCAGTTGTTCGATCAAGCTGGCGAGATTCTCGGTTACGACCTCGCAAAGTTGTGTTTCGAAGGTCCTGCGGAGGAATTGGATTCCACTGTTATCAGCCAACCGGCATTGTTTGTGACCAGTTTGGCAGCCTTGGAAATGCTGCGAGCGGAACGCCCTGATGTGGTGCTCGGTTGCGAAATGACGGCCGGACTGAGCCTGGGCGAATACACCGCATTGGTGTTTTCCGGAGCGCTGACGTTCGAAGACGGCTTAAAAGTCGTGCAGCGTCGTGGAGAGGCGATGCAAGCTGCCGCCGACAAAGTTCCGTCGGGAATGGTCAGTGCATTGTTGTTGGACCGTCCGCAAGTCGAGGAAGTTTGCCAAGAGGCCTCTGACGCAGGGCGGATTTTCATTGCGAATTACCTGTGCCCCGGCAATACCGTGATCTCCGGTGAGAACGCCGCTTGTGAAAAGGCGGTTGAGTTGATCACCGCGAAAGGTGGCAAGCCCATTCCATTGGCGGTCGCTGGAGCGTTTCACACCGAAATTATGAAGCCCGCCGACGAACAGTTGGCGGAAGCTCTTGCCGGCGTGCCGCTCAAGAAGCCAGAAATTCCTTTGGTTTCCAATGTCGATGCCGCCAGCCACGAAGAACCGGACAGCATTCGCAGCTTGCTCGTGCGACAGGTTGTGAGTCCAGTGTTGTGGGAGAACTCGATTCGAGCCATGTTGGACGCCGGCGTCACCGAGTTCTACGAGATTGGCCCCGGAAAAGTATTGAAAGGGCTCTTGAAACGCATCAATCGCAAGGTTCCCTGCGAAACTGTGAATGATTCCTAATCAGATTGAAGAATCGCTCGGTGAAGTTGGTTGAACGATTGCGTGCCGCTGTGTTAAATACGGGGTTGGCGTTGATTGGGCAGGGAATTCGCATTTTCAATCAACTTCGCCAATGATGAGAGCGTGACACACCGTCAATATTTGGTCGCTCGCACGTTCTTTGCTCATTTCACCTCGTTTGGCGTTTACACGAAACACCTGACGGAGTATATGTGCCGTGTTGCGATGGTCCTCGGGAGTGCCAGCGTTGGTATTGTCGATGGCCGGAAGCGAAATTATCAATCGATTCGCTGAAATCGATTTTTCAGGTGTTTGTTGGCTAGCGTGTGTCTGCCAAACATCCTGACTAGAAGAAACAATTCAACGAAACGTCACCGCTGATTGTCAGCTACCCTGGAGGGCATTTGTGTGAGCAACAGCACTGAAGAAAAAGTGATTGGAATTGTCAGCGAGCAGTTGTCGATTCCTAAAGAAGAAATTACTCGGTCCAGTTCCTTTGTGGACGATCTGAAGGCCGATTCGCTCGACGTCGTCGAGTTGGTGATGGAATTCGAAGACGAATTCGAAGTCACCATTCCTGATGACGACTACGACAAAATTAGCACGGTCGGCGATGCGATCGACTATATCGAAGAAAAGAGCTAAAGCATGACGCGACGCGTGGTGGTCACAGGAGCCGCCGTCGTCACTGCCCTGGGATGCGAATCGAATGAATTTTGGGATTCGATCTGCGCGGGCAAAAGTGGCGTTGGCCCCATCCAACGTTTTGATCCGCGAGACTATAAAGTCTATTTTGGCGGCGAAGTGAGCGATTTTGATGTGACCAATCACATCAAGATGGCTCCGAAAGACGCCAAGCGGATCGACCGGTTTTGTCAATTCGTACTCGTCGCTTCGGATAAGGCTGTTGCGAGTTCCGGGATTGATCTCGAGAACGGTCCGTCGGAGCGTTACGGGGTGATGATCGGCAGCGGAATTGGCGGGCTGAGCGAAATCGAAGAGCAGCATTGCAAGCTCTTCGATCGGGGGCCGTCACGCATTTCGCCGTTCTTGATTCCGAAGATGATGGTCAATGCGGCGAGCGGCAATGTGTCGGTGCGGTACGGTCTCAAGGGGCCCAACAGCGCGATTGCAACCGCTTGTGCCTCGGCCACCAATGCCATTGGCGACGCGTTCCGCTGGATCCAATACGACATGTGCGATGTCGTGGTTGCCGGTGGTTCCGAAGCGGCGTTGACTCCAATGGGTTTGGCTGGGTTCGCCCGAATGGGAGCCTTGTCCACTCGGAACGACGCTCCGGACAAAGCCAGTCGGCCATTCGATCAGGATCGCGATGGGTTCGTGTTGTCCGAGGGGGCCGGTATGGTCATCCTCGAAGAATACGAGCACGCCAAGAAACGCGGTGCACCAATTCTCTGTGAATTGCTCGGCTACGGAATGTCCGCCGATGCGTCGCATATGACTGCTCCTCATCCCGAAGGGCAGGGGGCGGCGATGGCGATGACGAGTGCGGTCCGGGACGCCAAGTTGGATGTCTCTCAGATCGACTATATCAACGCCCATGGGACGAGTACCCCGCTGGGGGATATCTCCGAAACCATGGCAATTCAGAGCGTCTTTGGTGAGCATGCATCGAAACTGATGGTCTCCAGTACCAAGAGCCAGTTAGGGCACTTGTTGGGGGCTTCCGGAGGTGTGGAATTTGTCGTGTGTGCTTTGGCACTCGATCGGCAAACGATTCCGCCGACGATCAACCTCGACAATCCCGATCCCAAGTGCAATCTGGATTTCGTGCCGCATGAAGCTCGTGACGTGAAATTCAATACCGTGCTGAAGAATAGCTTCGGGTTCGGTGGGCACAATGCGTGTCTCGTGCTTGGCAAAGCAGCGTAGTGTTTTCGAGTTGGTTCCCGGTGGTGTGGTTCGTGGAGAACGCGAATCCGGCTCAAGTCCGGCGAATGCGAATGCCGAAAGGTTTTGATAACCGTTACAACCGGTTAACTCACCTTGACCGGTTGGTTGGCATTTGCGAGATTTGATATGGTGACGGGGAAGCCCGGCCATTACCGGAGAAGCAGGATGAACTCTGGGAAACCAAATTCGAAAACGCGATGGAGCGTACTGGTCTTGATGACTGTGGCGGCCGGTGGCCAGCTCACCGGTTGTCAAACCAATACGCAAACCGGTGCGTTGCTGGGGGCCGGAGCTGGTTCGATTGCCGGTGCGGTGTTGGGGCATCAGGTTGGAAACCCAAAGACCGGAGCGGCTTTAGGGGCGTTGGCCGGTGCCGCTGGTGGTGGTGCACTGGGGCGTGTCCAGGATGTGGAAGACGAGCGAGATGCGGCATTGCGTCATGCCTCGCACGTCGAAGCGTCCCGAGCAGCGGCCGCCCGAGCGTTGACCAACAGTGATGTCATCACGATGGCGCAAAATCAGATGAGCGATACAATTATCATCAACGCAATCCGTACCCGTGGCGGACGATTCCGCACGAATCCGGAAGCGTTGATTGCCATGCAACACGCGGGCGTCAGCCAAGCCGTGATCATGGAAGTTCAGAACTACGCGGTCGACTGATCGGAGTATCGTCGCCCATTCACTCTCTATTTTCGACCTGATGAGGCACGCCGACACTCATGGCACAACAGTCTTCAGATATCACCAAAGGCGTGGTGATTACGGGGGTCGGAATTGTCAGCCCTTTGGGGATCGGCCGGTCTGACTTCAGTGAGAACTTAGCCGCCGGTCGGAGTGGAATTCGTCGCAGCCAACTGCAGTCGTTCACCGGCGTTCCTGGTCATGTCGGTGGAGAGATCTCCGAGTTCGACGAGAAATCCGCCAAGAAACAGTGGCTGAAGTCGGAACGGAAATGGGTCAAGGTGATGTGCCGAGAAATCCAACTCGGTGTGGCATCCGCGTTACAAGCCGTTGAAGATGCCCAAGTCAGCACGGACACCATTCCAGCCGATCGGTTGGGTGTCGAATTCGGTGCGAATCTGATGCTGACTCCGCCAGACCAGTTGATCGATCCCGTCAAGAAATCTGCCGAGGAAGAACCCTCCCCGCATTTCATTTATGAGAAGTGGGGGCAAGACGGCGAAAACGCCGGGCAACCCAGCGGGATGGGAGCCATGGAACCCTTGTGGCTCCTGAAATATCTTCCGAATATGCCGGCTTGTCACATCAGCATTTCGGTTGGAGCACGCGGACCGAGCAACTCGATCACAATGGATGAGGCTTCCGGCAATTCTGTGCTGGGAGAGGCTGTCCGAATTATTTCGCGTGGTGACGCGGACGTGATGATTTCCGGGACGTGCGGGGCTCGGTTTAACCCCATGCAGTCGCTACACGCAGCGTTGTGGGATGAACTCGCCCACGAGGATGGCCCGCCGGAAACTTGGTGTCGACCGTTCGATAAGAACAGTACTGGCCAAGTCATCGGTGAAGGTGCTGCAACACTCATTCTCGAAACCGCCGAACATGCTGCGAACCGAGGTGCGACAGTTTTCGGTGAGATTCTCGGGTTTGGATCGTCATGCGTTGTGGAGCGAGACGGCTCTCCGCAGCCACGTCGAGCGTTGGCAAACGCCATGCGAGCCGCTTTGCGAGATGCCGGGGTCGAACCGAATCAAATCGGACATGTGAACGCGCACGGTCTCGGTAGCAAAGCCGTGGATCGCGATGAAGCGCTGGCGATTCACGACGTCTTCGGTGCAGACGGTGGCAAAATTCCTGTAACGGCCATGAAGAGCCGGCTCGGTAACGCCGGTCCTGGCTGCGGAACGATGGAGTTAGTTGCCTCGTTGGTCTCGCTCGGTTCAGGCGTGATTCCGGTGACTCTCAATTATCGGGCGTCGGATCCCGAATGTCCGCTGAATGTCGTGCATGGCGAACCACTGCCAACCGACAATCGGTTGTTCCTCAAAACCAACGTCACCCGCGTGGGGCAAGCCACCGCCGTGGTGGTGCGAGCCGCGGGTGCGTGATGTTTCTGGCTTGGCTTCGGTGAGGCACTGGCTCTGTCAGTGCAAAGACGAGCGACATTGACATCGAAAAGCACTGGCGAAGCCAGTGGCATCCGAGCGATTGATTTCCTGTTCATCATCTCAATCAAAAAAGCCCCAAGGTTTCCCCTGGGGCTTCGTTGCTTCTGAAGTGAAAAGTCGGCTGATGTCTGAGATTAGTTGAGTCGCTGCAACGCGAAGCGGGAGCCACGGTGAGCGGAGAGGTTGTCCGCGTTGGTGGCGACTGCTTTTTGGAAGTGGGCAGCGGCGGCGGCTCGATCTCCAGCGAGCAAAGCTTTTTGGCCCAGGAAGAAGTGGGCTTCGCAAAGTTGAGCGTCTTTGACGCGTGTTTCGTCGCTCTTCACAGCTGCGAGCAAGTCTTCATCAGAGATTTTGCCGGTCAGCATCGCGAGCAAGCGATCGGACCAGTCCCAGCCGGCTTGGTCACCACTTGGTCCACTGCCGAAGCGGGAGTCAGCGGCATTCTTTTGGCCGGACGATACCAGCGAGATATACAGCCAAGGTCGAAGGTGTTCGAGCTTGGCGGGGGAGTCGAGAGCCGAAGCAAAAGATTTTGCAGCGTTGGCATAGTCGCCAGCAAAGAATTCCGCGAACGCCAAGTCTCCCCGAGCGATCGGGTTCTTGGTGTCCATTTCGACCACCATTTTGTAGTCGCCAAGGGCGTCATTAACGCGGCCCTGCATCAGACGCGCGGTTCCTCGCAGGCTGTAGAGGGTTGGTTGCTTCGGTTGGAGTGCCAAGGCGCGATCAAAATCCTGTTCCGCTTGTTTCGGGTCGCCTTTCTCCATGTAGGTGAACCCGCGGTTCATGTAGGCGTAGTGGGCGTTTTTGTCGAGTTCCAGCACCTTGGTGAAGTCGGCGATGGCTTTGTCGAACTGTTTGGATTGCTGGTGGAATGTCCCGCGATCGTTATACACGCGTGGGTCATTCGGGAATGTCTTGGAAGCTGCGTCGAATTGTTCTTCGGCCTTGTCGAAGTCTTCCATTCGCACGTATGCGTGGCCGGCTCCCAAGCGTGCACCGAGGTGATTCGGGTTGAAGGACAGGGCTTTGTTAAAATCGTCGGCGGCTTTTTGCCAGTCTTGAAGTGTTCCGTGAGCCCGAGCACGCTGGTAGTACAGGTTGGCTGACTGAGCCGTACCGACGTTGGGCAACCCAATGACCTGGGTGGCAACTTGGATGGCAACATTGGCGTGTTCCGGCTTGTCTTCAAGACCGGCCAGGCTGGACATGCCGAACAGATAGGGAAGGTAGTAGTCGATTCGTTCTCGGCCGTTCAGTGAAATCGCCTGGCGAGCGTCGGCGATTCCGGCACGAAGTTTATCGACGTCTCGGTTTTGCAGGCCAATTTCCACCAAGGAGCTTCCTCGCAAGTAGAAAGCAACATCGTCTTTGGGGTTCTCCTTGATCACTTTGCTGACCAATTCCACCGCTTGGGTGAACGCCCGTTGTTGGTAGGCGGCGTCAGCTTGTTTTTTGATCTGTTCGTGTTCGGGGTTCGCGTTCTTGGGGTCGACTTGGGCATTGGCCACGTTTGAAAGGGCCCAAGGAATCACAATCATTGCCGCCATGAATGTTCGGCTTCTCAGCATCGTTCCGTCTCTCCCTGCCTGAAACAAAGTTATCCGTATGATCCCGACCAATTCGGCACGGCTCCCGTTGGCGTTCATCCTCGAAACCGCCCAAGTGTCGCACAGACTCAATAGTATAAATCTGCGGCCAATAAAATTCCAATCGGTGAATTCCAATGAATAAATCGCTATTCGACTCATTCGTACCCAGACGATTGGCGAACGGTCGGGTCGTGATCGAGAAATGTTCGTCCGGGAACTGCTTGACAGTTGACTTGGAGGGATGTATCGTCACAATCGAAGACTGAGAACCAATGATGGGTTGTGTGCGTCACAACATTCACACATTCGCCGAAGTTTGTGAACTTGTGTTGACAAACCTCAAGAATGTTGGAATAGACCTCACCCCGAGCGGAATTCACTGAAAAGGGTCTGGCGCATGTAGACGCTAGAAAGAATACTCCGGCCGGGCACCGCCATCGCGGTTGGCATGGCTCCTGTATTTGGGGCATGTGTCGCCGTGGTTCTTTGTTGACGGCCACTGGACGGTCTGTCTCCCGAAGGGGATGGATAGTTGAAAGTGGGTCTTGTGCCCACTTTTTTTGTTATTGGGAAGTTGGAAAACGATGAACGGACCCGAACTCCTCCGTGTCGTGGAAATGATCCACCGCGACAAGAGTATCGAGAAAAGCATCGTCTTTGATGGAATCGAGCAAGCAATTGTCTCGGCGGCCCGAAAGCACTTCGGTGAAGAGGTCGATATTGACGTCAAAGTCGATCGGTTGACGGGCGAACCGTCCGCTTCGATCGATGGGGATCCGTTGAATGCCGACGAGATTGGCGATCTGCTCGGTCGAATCGCTGCCCAGACCGCCAAGCAGGTCATGATTCAAAAGATTCGCGAAGCGGAACGCGATCATCTGTTCGACGAGTTTGGCGAATTGCGTAGCCAAATTGTGACCGGGACGGTCAGTCGTGTCGAAGGTGGCTCGGTAACCGTGAATCTTGGCAAGGCGGAAGGCTTCTTGCCGCGAAGCGAACAGATTCCCGGCGAAGGGTATCGTGTTGGTGAACGCGTGCGAGCGATCGTTCTTGACGTTCGTAAAGCTGGCAGTCGGGTGAAGATTATTCTTTCTCGTTGCCACGCCGACTTGGTTCGTCGGTTGTTCGAGTTGGAAATTCCCGAGATTGCGGATCATGTGATTCGGATTCGCTCGATCTCTCGCGAAGCTGGTTACCGGACCAAAGTGGCTGTCTCTTGCGACGATAGCAAGATTGATGGCGTTGGTGCCTGTGTGGGCGTTCGTGGGGCACGGATCAAGAATATTATCAACGAGTTGGGTGGAGAAGAGCGAATTGATATCGTTCGGTGGAACGATTCCTTGCACGTTCTCGTCCCGAATGCGTTGCAGCCCGCTGAGGTTGAAGACGTTGTGCTGTGTCCCATGTTGGGCAAAGTGATCGTCCTTGTGCGTGAAGATTCTCTGTCCTTGGCGATCGGCCGGAAAGGGCAGAATGTCCGATTGGCATCGAAGCTGGTTGGCTGGGATATTCACGTGATGACTCAGGATCGTCTGGATGAACAAATCGATCAGACGATTGGCGAGTTTTCCAAGTCACCACACGTGAGCGAGGAATTGGCCGAAAACCTTGTTGTTCAAGGGTTCTTTACCTTCGACGATCTTTCCGTGATTGAGCCTGATCAGTTGGAAGAATTGAGCGGCTTGACGGAAGAACAGTGTGCGGAAATCGTGGAGTTCGCTGACGAGCAAGCTTTGATTGCTGAAAAAGCGGAACGCGAAGAATACCGCCTGAAACGTGAGCAGGCCGCGTTGGGGCGTACGGCTCCGTTGAAGCCTGCCGCGAAAACTCCGCCGGAAACGGAATCTGGCGGTGCGACTGAAAAAACCAATGAGTCGCTGCATACAGAGGCCGTGGCCGAACAGGTTGCGGAAACTGATGAGCAAACGCCGGAAGTGGCGGCAGCGGTAACCGCGGAGTCGGATGGCGAGTCTGGTGAGTCGCCGTCAACCGAAGATGAAGTGGTGGACCCTGTGGCCGACGTCGAGCCGGAAGTGGTTGAGTCCGCGATCGCCGATGCCGGTGGTGCGGTGCCTGCCGACGACTCCGAACGCGAAACCGAGGTGGCCGCTGAAGAGTCGCGTCCAACCGGTGGGGCGTAATGGCTGTGGGGTTGAATCAGTTGAGTTTTAAAAACGTTCGGTTTCGGTTCATGTAAGAGCCGTCTTTGAGTTGAATTGGGGGAAACGCTTTTGAAGATCAGGATCTTCGCTCTGGCGAAAGAGCTAGGCATCGATAGCAAAGAGCTTATCGATTACTGCAACCAAGCTGGGGTTCCTGCGAAGAACTCCGCCTTGGCCAGTATTTCGCCGGAACAGCGGGATATTGTCGTCAACTTCATCCGGGAAGGGGCGTCTGGCGACGCTAAGCCCGAAGAGGCTTCCGTCGATGCTCCGTTGGAGCCGGTGCGAGCGGAAGTTGTCGATCGAGGCAGCAAGGTTCGCAAGATTGAATCCTCACGGTCTCAATCCGGGCGCTCCCGGTCTGACCAGGGTGGCGTAGGTACGGCGACCGTCGAAGACGATGGTGATCTCGAAGAGACAGTCTCCTCCGACGATTCTTCGGTCGATGAGAGCGAGGTCGGTGATCGCGAACCCTCAGTGGTCGAGACTGTCGCCGAGACGCCCGAAGCGACCGACGAAGTAACCGAAGCTACGGCTGAAACAAAGGCTGAAGACGAAGTGGCACAGGTTGTCGAGCAAGAGCCCGTGGCTGAAGTCAGCGACTCGGCTGAACAAGCGGCAGCGGAAGTTGAATCCGCCGTTGAAGAAGACGCGACATCAGAGGCGGCCGAAGGAGCTGCGACGGAAGTTGAGTCTCCCGCTGGGCAAGCAGAGCCGGTTGCGGATGCCAGCGAGCAAACCGAAGCGGCGTCCACCGAAGAAGAAGATGGCGACAAAGGTAAGTCTGTGGAAGTGGCCGCGGAAGAGAAGACCGACGACAAACCCGAAGCCAAGCCGACACCGCACAAAATGGAGGACTATATCGCTCCATCAGGTGCTTCGTCACGGCCGGTTCGGGATATGGAAATGAAACCGCGCGGGAGCATCAGCGAGTCACGTGCGAAGAAGAAAAAAGAGAAGAAACCCAATCGTCCGAGTGTTCCCTTCGTTGCAGCTCCCCCGCCGGAAGTCAGTACTCCGCAGCCCAAACGAAGCGAGAAAACCGAAGGTCCCGCTCAGAAGCCGGTGATGAAGTTGCCGGGGAATCTGAAAGCTGGCGATGCTCCGTTGCGAGACCAACTCCAACGGCACATGGAAGAGCGTGAACGCGGAGAGCGGACCGATCGGCCGCAGAAAGGTCGTGTCGATCTCAAGCGGCAACGTGGTCGGGAGCAGCAGGAAGAAGAAACCGGTCGTAACAAGTCGCGGCGGAAAGGACGGAATCGCAACGAGCGAGAGGAAGACGTCGCACGGCGACAGTTTTCGAACCGTCGGCGGAAGAAACGTTCCGGCCCGATTACGTTCCGGACCGAAGCCGAAGTCGAACTGCCGATCACGGTGCGAAGTCTGTCCGAAGCCATGGGACGACCCGGCAAGGATCTGATTTCGATCCTGTTCCGCAACGGCACGATGGCCACAATCAACGACTTCTTGGATGAAGAACAAGCCATGGAGTTGGCGTTGGAGTTCAGCGTCGATCTGACCATCAAGCGTGGTCGGGATATCGAAGAAGAACTCAACGCGATGTTGGAGAACGACGAGGAAGATACGAATCTGACCGAACGGCCTCCGGTCGTCACGATTCTTGGTCACGTCGACCACGGGAAAACCAGCCTGCTTGACACGATTCGCTCCGCGAATGTAGCCGCTGGCGAATCCGGTGGTATTACCCAGCATATTGCGTCCTATCAGATCGACTACGAAGGTAAGCCGATTACATTCGTGGATACACCGGGGCACGCGGCGTTTGGGGACATGCGGGCACGTGGTGCCAATGTGACCGACATCATCGTGCTTGTCATCGCGGCGGATGATGGCGTGATGCCGCAAACTGTGGAGTGTATCAGCCACGCGAAGGCGTCTGGTGTGCCGATCATCGTGGCAATGAACAAGATCGACTTGCCCGATACCAACGAGCAAAAAGTCCTGCAAGACCTGACAGCCCACGAGATCCTTCCGGTCGAGTGGGGTGGTGAAGTCGAAGTCGTGCGAACGTCGGCAGCGACGGGGCAGGGAATCGACACACTCTTGGAAACAATTCTGCTCACGGCGGAAATCGAGGAACTGAAAGCCAACGCCGATCGCCCAGCGGTTGGGGTTTGCTTGGAAGCGTTCCGTGATGAAGGTCGGGGTGTGATTGCTTGGTTGATCATCCAAAAAGGGACGCTTTCCATTGGCGATGTCGTCCTTTGTGGTGAAGCGTTCGGTAAAGTCCGGGCCATGTACGACGATCTCGGCAGGGAAATTGAGACGGCTGGGCCGTCGCAACCGGTCAAGATTACCGGGTTGGATGTGGTACCGGGTGCGGGAGATCACTTCTTCGGCATGACCGACCTTGAGGAAGCCAGGACCACTGCCGAAGAGCGTCGTCACTCCGGACGCACGGAAGACTTGGCTGCGACTTCCGGGAAGCCAAAAACACTGGAAGAGTTGCTCAGTGGCGACTCGGGTGTCAAAGACCTCCCGCTTATTCTCAAAGCCGATACGCCGGGTTCATTGGAAGCACTCAAAGGGGAAATCGACAAGTTCGAGCACCCGGAAGTGCGGACCGAACTCATCCACGATGGCGTCGGTGGCGTGAACGAGAGCGATGTCTCGTTGGCCGCTGCGGCAGGTGCCATCATCATCGCGTTCCATGTCGTCCCGGAAGACCGAGCGGCTCAAAACGCCGAACGGCAAGGCGTGGAAATTCGACGATATGAAATCATCTACGAAGTGACCGACCATATCAAACAGGCTCTCGAAGGCTTGTTGGAACCGGAGCGTGTGCAAGAGACGACCGGTCGAGCGATTGTGTTGCAAACCTTCAAAGTCAGCCGTTACGGGATGATCGCCGGTTGCCGGATTCTCAATGGGACCATCGATCGAAACAGCCGTGTGCATGTCATTCGCGACCAAAAAATCCTCGGCGATTACGACTTGGCCTCGCTCAAACGTGAAAAAGACGATGCCAAGGAAGTCCGCGAAGGCATGGAATGCGGGATTCGTCTCAACGGGTTCAACGATGTGAAAGAAGGGGACCTGTTTGAAGCCTTCAAAGTGCGGGAAGTGAAGCGAACTTTGGAACACTCAGCCTCGTAAGTTGTGAATGAATGAGTTTGAGTTGATGAAGTTGTTAAACGCGGAACAGATGCACGCAGCTTGTGTCCGCCATTCGATTCTGGTCATGGTCCAAGTTGCGTCGCGGACGCGTTTTGCGAGGAACCGGTAATGCAGTCGCGGCGTCAAGCGAAAATCGCGAGAGCCATTCAGGAGCAGGTCAGCACGTCGGTGTTGTTCGAACTTCGTGATCCACGAGTGAAGAACGTCACCGTATTGCACGCGGAAGTCGCTCCAGACAACAAGTCGGCTAAAGTTTATGTCTCCATCATGGGAGACGAAAAAGAGCAAGCCTTGTGTTTGCACGGTTTGGAGTCGGCTCGGGGTTATCTGCAAGGTCGGATCGCTGATCGAATCGAAACCCGTTGGACGCCGATCCTGACCTTCGTCAACGACCCCGGTATCAAGAAAAGCGTGGAAACCGCAAAGCATCTCCGGGAACTCTTAGCAGAAACCGAAGACTCGACTTCGACTCCCGATGAAGAATCCACGACCGATCAACCGTCGGATTGAAACAACGTCAACACGTCCCACCTTAGATTTCGATTGCGAGACCGAGTCGGCGAATCGGACCTCAGGAGATAGAACCACTCACCATGGCATCTGCACAGAAGCCGAAAAACTCGGACAAACAAGCCGTTTGCAAGAAACTTGTGACGGCTCTCAAGAAACAATACAAGGGCAGTTCAAGTACTAGTGACTTGCCCGTATTGGAAACACTGGTTTTTGCGGTCTGTTTGGAGGATACCTCCGAAGAGCAGGCGGAGAAAACGTACCAGCGTCTTCACGAAAGTTTTTTCGACCTTAACGAAATCCGCGTGAGTTCGATTTCCGAGTTGGCGGCTGTTTTCGAGGAACTTCCCGACGCGGAACTGCGTGGGATGATGGTGCGAAACCTGCTGCAACATGTGTTCGAGAAACACTACGACTTCGATCTTGAAGATTTGAAGCGGAAAACACTCGAGCAAGCCGTCAAGCAACTCGAGGAAATCCCGAACCTGTCGCCGTTCGTTCGGAATTATGCTCTCCAAACGTGTTTGGGGAGCCATCTCGTTCCGGCGGACCGCTCGACAACGTACGCACTGATTTGGCTGGGTTTGGTGGAAGCCGGTCAGACTCCCGAGGAAGCGGCGGACTCACTAAAACCGGTGATTCGGAAGGCGGAAGGCCCGCAGTTCTGTTCGCTGATTCGAAGTCTTGCGGTGGATCCGAAGTACCGCGAAACCTTCGATCCTGCCGAAACACCACCGCCGGAAGACGGCTACGACCTCATGACGTCACCGAACCGGCTCAAAGATTTGTTTGAGAACGGACCGAAGAAGTCGGCGTCATCGAAATCGACGAGTAAATCGAGTTCGTCGGGAAGTCGCAAGAAGTCCGGATCCCGGTCATCCAGCTCGGGAACAAAGAGTTCCAAGAAAAGCACTGGGAGTCGCAAGACCAGTCGGCAGACGAAGTCCTGATTGGCATGTGGTTCTGATGCTCGGAAGGCTGGCAATTCTCTGTGGCCACTGGACGAAGTTCCCTCGCGGAATGTACCCTATAGGGAGTCCTTGATCGGTTCGGTTTCGGCGAAACCGTTCGAGAGGGGGCATGTCCGATGACGTTCGCGGTTCAATCACTCCCGATTGAATCAAACGTTTCACTTACGCACGGAGAGCGACCGTATGTCGATTGTTTCTGAATCAGTCAATTCCGCAATGCGAGGATTCTTCGGTAGTCTCGTGATGGCGTTCCTGGTCGTGGGAACTTCGTCCGCTGAATTGCGGGCGGCGAACAGTCCGGTCAAACCGGGCAACCCCATGACGACCAAAGAACCAAAAGCCAATACGCGGGGCTTTCAACTCCAGCCTGGTGATGACGAGCTGAAACCGTTGGTGCCAAAGCAAGCTCGCACGGCGGGTGTGCAATCGCGATTGGATGCGATGGCCTGGTTCATGACCGGCGAGTTGCGGGAACGTCGTAACGACTTCACGGGAGCGCTCGATGCCTACAAGAAGGCCGTCGAACTCGACTCCGAGGCGATCGAGATTTATCGGCAGTTGGTTCCGCTTGCGTTTAGCTTGGGGAAGAAAGACGATGCGGTTCGTTACGGTCTGAAAGCCGTGGAACTCGACCCGAATGATTTTCGGTTGCTGCGTCGCTTGGGAATTCATCTTGCGACCGAACGAGATATGGAAACCGCCGTCGAATTACTAGAGAAGGCGGTTCAGTCGAAAACACTCGACAAGAAGTCCGGCCAGTTTGTGACGTTGAACCGCGACTTGGCCGTGATTTACGGCGTACTCGGCGAAACGAAGAAAGCCGCCGATTCGTATTCCGTCGTGTTCGAAGCCCTGACCGATCCCGAAACGTACTCTTTGGATTTCCGTCTGCGACGGGCGTTGGAAGCCGACCCAGCATCGAGTTACGAGCGTTGTGGGCAAGCGTTTCTTGCGGATGAGCGATTGGAACTCGCTGCGAAAGCCTTCGAGAAGGCCGCCGCAAAGTCACCAGGACAGCGGGCGCACTTGGGGTTCGACTTGGCGCGGGTTTACCTTAAAAGTGATGAACCGAAAAAGTCGCTGGAGCAACTTCAGGCATACTTCGATGCCCAGTTGCAATCTAAAGGTCGTGCAGCGTACGAATTGCTCGCGGACATTCTGGAGAAGCTCGATCAGTCTGATGAGTTGACGGAACGCTTGGAGAAACTCGCTGAGAAGGACAACAAGAACCAAACCTTGCAGTTCTTTCTGGCCGAACAATATCTCGAGAAAGATCAACTCGGCAAAGCGGAGAAACTCTATCTCGCTGCATTGGAGCGTGCGAAAAGTGCGGAAGGGTATGCCGGATTGGCGTCGGTTTATCGTCGTCAAAACAAGCCGACCGACTTGTTGCAGGCTCTGACGGAAGCCGTTTCCGCGGGAGCGGTTGAAGATACCGAAATTCTCGCGGATGAGCTGGAAGCGATTGCACGGGATGAGAAACTGTTGAACAAGGTTCTTGCGACGGCCGATCGTCAACTCGCCGATTCGAACTTGGACTTCGCCGGAAGCGTGGTCGCCGGACGTTTGGCGGTTCGCAGCGAGAAAACGGAAGAGGCCGTCAAATTCTTCGAGAACGCGTTGGAGTCCGAACGCGGTCAGTCCAACACGCTTTACAGTGAACTTGGTGAGTACCTGTTCGAGGTTCGGGATTACGAAGCTGCTGCAAAGTGGTTTCAGCGGGCATCGGAAGATCCCATCGTGGCCGGTAGCAAACCGAACTGGTTGTTCCGCCTGTCTCAAGCTCGCGTGCTGACCAACGACACCGACGGGGCTTTGAAAGCCGTCCGGGAAGCCAAAACGCTGCTGCCGAACGTGGCATTGTTGCACTATCAGGAAGCCTGGATCGAGTACTACGCCGAGAACTACGACAAAGCTCTCGAACTCTTCGCCCAATTGGAGAAAGACTTCCCCGCCGATCGGGACACGATCCGCCGGGCTCAGTATATCATCTCCAATATCTACGTTCAGAAAGGTGATATGCGAAAGGGTGAGCAAGTCCTTGAGAAGGTCTACGCGGAAGACCCGGATGATGTCTCCGTCAACAATGACCTCGGTTATCTCTACGCCGACCAAGGCAAGAACTTGGAGCAGGCGAAGAAGATGATCGAAAAAGCCCTGGAAGCCGAACCCGAGAATGGGGCTTATCTCGACAGTATGGGCTGGGTGCTCTACAAACTGGGGCAGCACAAAGAAGCGTTGCCATACTTGGAGAAGGCCGTCGAACAGGAAGACGGCGGAGACGCGACGATTTGGGATCACCTCGGTGATGTCTACGTCGAACTGGGCCAGCCGAAGAAAGCCGTCGATGCGTGGCAGAAGGCTCTCAAAGACGCCAAAGAGGCGGTCAAACCCGACGAAAAATTGATTGGCCGCATCAAGCAGAAACTCGCTGCCGCCAATGCGGAAACCCAAGACAAAACCGAAGAGTAGAAGCCGTCGACGTGTCGGCGCACCCGACCGCGTTCGGTCGGTTTAGACTCACACGAAACCTTGCGTTGAAGTAGATATCGACAGATGGCAGGACATTCCCACTGGGCGAATATCGCCGCGAAGAAAAGTGTTGTCGACAAGAAGCGAGGCAAGCTGTTTGCCAAGCTGAGTCGGAAAATCATCGTGGCCGCTCGACAGGGCGGTGGCGATCCGGTGATGAATTTGGCGCTCCGGTACGCGATCGACAAAGCTCGCAAAGCGAGTATGCCCAACGACAACATCGAACGAGCCGTCAAGAAGGGCACGGGCGATCTCGATGGCGAGAATTACGAAGAAGTCATCTACGAAGGTTACGGACCGGACGGTGTCGCGGTGATGTGTGAAATCCTTACCGACAAACGCAACCGCACCGCCGCGGAGATTCGGAAGATCTTCGAGAACCACAATGGCAACCTGGGTAGCACAAACTGCGTGGCGTATATGTTCGAACGCAAAGGGCTGTGCATCATTCCGGAGGAGCAAACCAGCGAGGAAGCTCTTTTTGAGATCGTCCTCGAAGCAGGTGCGGACGACGTGAAGCACGAGGGCGATGCCTTTGAAGTCACCTGCCCACCGGAAGCGTTCGCCGACGTCACCACTGCACTCGAAGAACACAATCTCACGCCGAGCTATTCGGAAGTTACACAAATCGCCCAGAACACAGTCGAACTTGACGCCGATGCCGGTCGCCGCGTGTTGAAGTTCATCGACGACTTGGAAGATAACGACGACGTGCAAAACGTCATCGCCAACTTCAACATGCCTGATGAACTCATGGAAGAAGTCGCGGAAGGCTGACGTCGAACGATGCGTTGGAATGTCGTCGGCGGAATCGGTCTGGCTATACTGGGCTTCATCATCACACTGGGTGGGCTATTTGCTCTCGGTGCGATGACCTACTACAACGTTCGGCATGGTCCGATTGCACCGTCTATTGGTGAACCAGGTGCATTAGATCACGTTGCGTTGACGACAGACAATGTCATACGGTTCGCTGGCATGCTATTGAGTGGCGTTGCCATGTTACTGTGTTCTTGGTTTGTTTACAGAAAGAGTCGGCGGGCTGCGATTGTTTCATTCGTGGCTTGGTTGGCCTTGGGCGGTTTGGTCGCGGCCCTTCAACCACCCAATTGAGGAAATACGGCCGCACGGAACCTCACCGATAAAATCTGCGGTTCTCAATACATCGACTTGACGAATGCACACGTTGGCTCAACAATGTCATGTTAACGTGAACATTTGATATTTCTCAAGGCGGTGTTGTGGATGAATGGATTGGTGGCGGGGAGTCGTGGGCGGATTGGGCAGCAGGCGTTTCGATCGAAGGGAGTACCGATGGCACGGGACGCGATCATTCAAAATGATGATTTCGGTGGCGGGGAAGTGCCGCCGAGTCCGGGGATGTTCAATCCGGACGATGCGCAATACGACGAAACGCTGCGACCGACACGACTGAAGGATGTCGTTGGTCAACGACGGGTCGTCGAGCGGTTGCAGATCGTGCTCGATGCCACGAAGAAACGGGCTGAACCGTTGGGGCACTTGCTTCTCGATGGCCCACCGGGAATCGGAAAGACGACGCTGGCGACCGTCATTCCCAAAGAGCTGGGCACGGAAATCCAAATCACCTCGGGACCGGCTCTGACTGCCCCACGGGATTTGTTGCCGTACTTGACGAATGCGGGGCGGGGGAGTGTGTTGTTCATCGACGAAATTCACCGGCTGCCGGCGGCGGTCGAGGAATTTATCTATCCGGCGATGGAGGATTTTCGCGTCGATATTGCCCTCGGTGAAGGTCTCAACGCCCGTACGATCAGCATGGACTTGCAGCGGTTCACCGTCATCGGGGCCACCACACGCAGTGGGATGCTGACCGGGCCTTTGCGAGATCGGTTCGTTACGCGGGAGCATTTGGAGTTCTACGACGATGATGAGCTTGAAACCATCGTCACTCGAAATGCCAACAAACTGCGGAACGAGATCACTCCGGAAGCGGCGAAGGAAATTGCTCGTCGGAGTCGAGGCACACCACGGAAGGCGAACAACTTACTCCGTTGGGCACGCGATTACGCCGACAGCAAATCCGATGGCCGAATCACCACGGAGTTGACGAACGACGCTCTGACGATGTTGGAGGTCGATCATCTCGGCTTGGAACGACAGGACCGACGGTATCTCGAAACGCTGATGGGGGTGTTCACCGGCGGACCGGCGGGCATCAATGCCATCGCTCACACGATGCACGTCGCACCAGACACGCTCGAAGACGAAGTCGAACCGTTCCTGCTGCGGTGTGGACTTATCCAACGCACACCCCGCGGCCGCATGGTGACGGCGGCCGCCTACGACCACCTCAAACGCACCCCGCCTGCAAGCGGCAACACTCCGCCGGGGGAATCGTTTTAGGGGTGGTGCACGGTCATCTTGGGAGTTCGTCCGATGGATTTGGAACGATTGTGTGCGCAGGCCTATATTCTGCAGACCATTGGCGAATTGGATGAGAAAACGTCGAAACAGTTGATGGCGAAACTCACGGACGCTGGTGCCCCGTACGAATCGGTTGAAGAAGCGTTGAGATCATTCGAGCGGGAAGAATCCGTGCGTAGCGATGTGGTGGAGTGGATTCACGAGTCGTGGGAACAAGCATCCGGTCAAAAACCAACGGTGTTCGCCAAGGGCATTCTTGACGACTTCATGGAAGCCATCGGATAGTTGAAGGGCACCGCGAATTCGCAGTGCCCTTCAACTTCAATCGGTTTCGTCGAACCTCACTCGCCGTAGAAGCGGGTGAGTTCTTCGACGGTCAGCGGTTCGGGGATGGAGTCGCTGACGAGTTGGGCTCGGATGCGTTGATAACCATCCTTCTGGCCTTTCACACCGACACGGAAGGTGACCGTCTTGCCGGGAGCGAGTGTCGGAAGCGGTTGGAACCGGACGACATCAGACGCCTTGGAGGCTTGCGTTGGTCCGTCGGTGTTGGTGAGTTGCACGCCGTTCGGGAGTTGGCAGGCGAGCATCACATTCGCGGCGGCTTTGGTGCCTTCGTTGCGAATAACCACTTCGTAATAGGTGTCGGCTCCGACTTCGACCGGGTCGTATTGGTCGCTCACTTCGAGAACCAAGGCGGCGACGCCATCCACTTTCGTTTGGAACTTGCTTTGGGCTCGTGTGCCTTGATCGGTCAACGCGGAGACGAGGTGTTCTTGTTCGCCCAATGCCGATGCTTTGAGTGTGGTGGTGACGGTCGCGGTTTGTCCGGCACCAAGTTGGCCGATGAACCAACCAATGCTGCGACTGCTTGCATCGTACTTTCCACCGTTCTCCGCGTTGACGAATTCAAACCCGGCGGGCAGTTTGTGCAGAACACGGACGTTGTTGGAAACGGCAGTGCCGTCGTTGGTCACTTGAATTCGGTAAACCGCATCTCGGCCTTTGTATCGAAGCCCCGGACCGTTCATGGCGATTTTTACACTCGGTGAGATCACGCGGACGGAGCTTTGCGTCACTTTGCGAAGATACGTTTCCCCACCATTGGACTGTCGTGCTTCGGCAATCACTTGGACCGAGTGCTCTCCGCCTTTGATCGCCGCCAGTGCCAAACGAACTTGTCGAGTTTCGCCAGGATTCAACGAACCGATATTCATTTCCAACTGTTTGCCGGCGGGGTGTTCCAGACCGGGCGGGATCAGGGCTTTGATGTCCACGTTCTGAGCGATGCCGGTTCCGGGGTTTGTCACGGCGATGATTTGCGACGCCGGATCGCCCAGTTGAACTTCACTCGGGCCGGTCAATGCCACTTCCAAGAGAGGTTCAGCGACGTTCATCGTTGTGGCCACGCCGCTTGTGTAGCGGACGAAAGCCGAGGCAGCGAGTTCGCCCCGTTTCGTGGGAACGAAGCGGATGTCAATTTTGCGGACGTCTCCCGGTTGCAGTGAACCGAGCATCCAAACCAGATTCGACGGCTTGACAACCGGAGCCGGGGAGGTTTCTTTGAGGAACCGCACGCTGTCAGCGAAGTAACCTTGCACGGTCACGTCGTGAGCCGGGTGTTGTCCGTTGTTCTGAACCATCAATTCCATGTGGCACGCTTGCCCGACGTTGATTTCCGAAACTTTCTTCCATTTCAGCATCACTGCGGAAGACGCTGCTCCTGAATCGGGTTTCGCGGCGTATCCGGGTTGGATCGAGAACTCCGGAAAGGTTGTGTTCGTCGAGGCGGAAACCGGTGCGTTTGCAGGGAAGTTTGGCTGAGGCACCGGTTCCGGGAAATCCGGTTTCTTGGCGGCAAAGTCGATGGGCGTGGTGTTGGCCTCGGGAATCGGTTGCAGCGTCGTCTGTGGAGTCGGTGCAGCCGTTCGCGGCTTGCTGTTTCCGAAGGTGAGAGTCCCTCGCGGTTGGGGCAGTGCCGGTGTGCGATCGACGGGTTTTTGAGGTGGTGTCGCGGGAAAGGCGGCGAAAGGATTCTCGACTTCTTCTGAGGGGCTGCTCACCGGGAGAGCTTGATTTTGCGGAACGGTGATTCCCGGTCCCGTGGCCGGTGCGAACGGGTTGCTGACGGGAATCTCGCTCGCGGGTTCGGCAGCGGATGCCCAAGAGAAGGCGGTGGCGACAAGACACGCAACCGCAGTTGTCAAACCGAGTCCAATCCAAGTTGCACGTTGCATTCCGGAATCCCTTCCTTGTTCAATGAGACCGTTCTAGGAGCGAACGATGTTGAAAATCTCGATCCGGCGTCCGATCCTTCGGATGCGAAGCGACTCGGTCTGTCGTCATTCATCGGCTAGGAATTCACGTCCACTTGAGCGATTTGGGAAAATTGTGCCGATTTTTGGGATTTATTCGACAAAATTCTCGACCGACGACAGGTTTTGCCTGAAGAGTTCGCATCCCAAGTCTTTCGGAAAAAGAACTAGTTAACTTTTGTGGTCCTGTTGTGCGGGGTGATCGAGGCAAATTGAGGGGAATCGGTAATGATGTCGATGCTTCTGAAGAGGTCTTGATCCTTCTAACACGCCAAGCGGGAGCCGCGATGAGGCGACGCAAACGACCACCCAAGGATTCCGTGTTCTCGACGGAGACAAAACCATCGGGAAAATCGTATCTGGCGGGCTTCCTGCACTATCTGGAGGCCGAATGTGGCTTGGCTCAGAACACGCGTCGAGCGTACGCCACGGATTTGGATCAATTTTTCGTCTGGTTTGAAGCTCGGGGGTCGCTTTCGCTTCATGACGTCAATTTGCCGCTGCTGACCGAATGGTTGGAACATCTCCGCGAACGGGATTTGAAGACCACCTCGATTGCTCGGCATTTGGTTTCGCTGAAAATGTTCTTCCGCTACTTAGTCTTGGAAGGTGTGCTACTCGAGAATTCTGTGGAGCTACTGAGTTCCCCAAAACTTTGGCAGTATTTGCCGAAGGTGCTCAGCCCGGCGAAGGTCGATGCATTGCTTGCGGCTCCGCAGAATTGTGATCAATACCCGTTGCGTGATCGGGCGTTGTTATCCCTTCTCTACGCAACCGGTTGCCGAGCGAGTGAGATTTCCAACATGAAACTCACGGCGTTGCATCTGGACGAGCATTTCTGCCGCTGCATTGGGAAGGGGGATAAAGAACGATTGGTGTCGTTGAATCCCGTTGCGGAAGCAGCGTTGCGGACATACTTGACGCACGAACGCCCCGATTTGGCCAATCGAGCGGCACGTGAACCGGAATGGCTACTACTCACACGCAGCGGACGCCGTCTCACGCGGTTGCGGATTTGGCATCTCGTCAAGAAATACGCCGCCCGCATCGGGTGTAGTGAGGATGTCAGCCCGCACACACTCCGGCATAGCTTCGCGACGCACATGCTCGCAGGCGGCGCGGAAATTCGAGCCCTCCAAGAAATCCTCGGCCACGCCAGCATCGCCACGACGCAAAAGTATACGCACGTTGACCACAGCCGATTGAAGACGATTCATCAGAAGTTTCACCCGCGTGGGTGAAGGTGCTCAGTTGGCCGAGTCAAAGACGACTTTCACCGGGTATTTGACCACCCGCGACTGTGAACCCATCTGACGAACGTCGCCGCTGCAAGCACTCAATGCGGCTACAATGTGTTGATACTGCAAATCGACATCGGCTCGAAGTATGACCGTTTGCTCGGCATCCCACATCTTGGATTTATTGATTGGAAAGAGTTTTGCATTTCGGTCCGCAACCGTTCGATTCCTGCCTTATCCGCCCCAAGCGAACGCCTCGCTAAACGAACATCAGTCAACGACCCGTTCGACGACGACTCCAACCGAACGTTAATCGGCAAGTTCGTGGGAAAAGTTGGAGGACTTGCGATCGTTGGCCCCGCCTCGACGGTCAACTTCCCTTCTGGCTCGACGATCTTCAATGTCAGCATGAAGAACACCAGCAGAAGAAAGACGACGTCAATCAGTGCAGTGAAGGGGCGTTGATCGGCTTCAGATTGTCGATTGTGACATCGCATGAGGGAATCCTCTGGGGTGACGGGCACGGGGATGAACTTCAGTATGCCACTTTGCCGACCGAATTCCCACGAAAATCAGACCATGTCCACGCTTGCCCTCCTATACCCTCACAACTTCCCGCCGTTACTCTTGCGTTCCCCGCTCTTCCGCCTATACTGAGTGGCTTCTCGATTGTTTGAATGCGTTTGTTCACTCTTGTTTGAAGTGGTTGGCGTCATGAGCCAAAAATGTGATGTCTGCGGCAAAGCTGCGAAAGTCGGAAACACCGTTTCGCAACGTGGTAAGCCGAAATACCTCGGCGGGAACGGTCGGAAAACCACCGGCATTTCGCGTCGTAAGTTCAAGCCAAACTTGCAGAAAGTGCGAGTACAGCTCAAGGACGGCGCAAAAACTCAAAAGGTTTGTGTGCAGTGCATTCGTAGTGGTCGCGTGCAGAAAGCCGTCAAGCGAGAAGCCTTCACGCTTCCAGAAGTTGCTAGCAAGTAACGGCTGTCATGTCGACTCCCAAACCGCTCAGTGCCGACGATGTTCGCAAAGTGGCCGTCTTGGCTCGGTTGAAGTTGTCCGATTCGCAGATCGAACGCTTTACCGAGCAACTTGGCGACGTGTTGCAGTACGTCCGGTTGCTGGATGAAGTTGATATCGAAGGCGTCGAACCGATGGCCCATGCCGTCGAAGTGACGAACGTCTTGCGAGACGATGTCCCCACGCCCTCGCTCAATCGAGAAGCCGCTCTGCAAAATGCCCCGCAGACTGACGGCAAAACGTTCCGGGTCCCGGCGGTGTTCGGTGGCGAATGACCGTCGGCTCATTGTTCCGATGTTCCTCGAAGTTGCCCCGCCATGTCCCTGACTGACTCCACCGTTTGCGAACTTCTCGATTTGCTCTCGCGTGGCGATGCGTCAGCGGTTGAGATCAACACCGCCTATTTGGACCGAATCACAAGTGACGACGAACGTATCGGGGCGTTTTTGCACGTCGATCGTGAGCAAGTCCTCGAACGTGCCGAGAGTATCGATCAGCGTCGCAAGTCCGGCGAATCGCTTGGTCCACTCGCTGGTTTGCCGGTGGCGGTGAAAGACTTGCTCTGCATCCGCGATCAGCCGACGACCTGTGCCAGCCGAATGCTGGAGAATTTCCGACCGCCCTACGATGCCCACGTTGTCGAGCAACTTCTCGCGGCGGATGCGGTTTTGATCGGGAAGACGAACCTCGATGAATTCGCGATGGGGTCTTCGAACGAGAACTCCGCATTCAAAACGGTGAAGAATCCGTGCGATGAAACCCGAGCAGCGGGCGGCTCCAGCGGGGGAAGTGCGGCGGCGGTGGCGGCGAAATTCGCACCGGTTTCGATCGGAACCGACACCGGCGGCAGCATTCGACAACCGGCGGCGTTCTGCGGTGTCGTCGGCATGAAACCCACTTACGGCCGCGTTTCCCGATACGGTTTGATCGCGTTTGCAAGTTCGCTTGACCAAATTGGTCCGCTCGCGAATGACGTCAAAGGGGCCGCACGATTGTTGGAAGTGATCGCCGGTCACGATGGGCGAGATTCGACATCGATCGATCAAGAGGTTCCATCCTATAGTGAAACCGTCGATCAACCGCTGAAGGGTTTGAAGGTCGGTTTTGCACCGGAGCACTTTTCCGAAGGTCTGTCGGCGGAAGTTGAGCAAGCTGTCCAGTCGGCACTCGATGTCTACCGCTCACTCGGTGCCGAAGTCAAAGAGATCCACCTGCCGCACCAGAAATACACGGTCGCCACGTATTATCTGATCGCTCCGTCCGAAGCGTCTTCGAACCTCGCTCGTTACGATGGTGTGCATTACGGCTATCGAGCCGAGAAGTTCGACGACATGATCGACATGTACGCCGCCAGCCGTGGCGAAGCGTTTGGCGATGAAGTCAAACGGCGAATCATGCTCGGCACGTATTCATTGTCGGCGGGGTATGCTGATCAGTACTACAACAAAGCGTTGAAGGTGCGGCGACTCATCCGGCAGGACTACGACAACGCCTTTGCGGAAGTCGACGTCATCGCCGGTCCCGTCACACCGACACCCGCGTTCAAGTTGGGTGCGTTGGTGGACGATCCGCTGCAAATGTATCTCTCCGACATCTACACCATCGGCGCGAACCTTGCGGGGATTCCGGGCATTTCGCTCCCCTGCGGTTTCACGGAGTCGGAAGGATCAAAACTGCCCATTGGTTTGCAACTCCTTGCGCCACCATTCGAAGAAGACCGACTCCTGCGAGCTGCCCGTATGTACGAACGCGAAACCGCATCGTCAAGTGTCTCGTGATTTTGCAGATTTGGCCGGTTAGGGTTTGGCCAAGGCTACGCAAAATCAAAACTCTATCTAACACTCAGAAGTCTGAGAATCGGATAGACCAAGGCGAGGCCGACGGAGAACAGCAAACTCCACAAAAGGATTGTTGCATTTGGTCCACATCTCAGTTGCAATGAGAGATGTAGACCAATTTGACGTGCAACATGAAGGTGTGGAGTGGGTGCTTTTATCGGATATGGGAACCGAGGTGTTTGGGTCTCCAACGATGAACGGGATGCGTTCCTCGATTGGTACGCGAGTCATCGCTGTCGTTGGGACGACGTTCGTTGGCGGTTCTGCAAACACCATTCCCGTCGTTGGCCGGGAAACGGCATTGAACTCGGCGAACTCATCCCCAGGGGCGAACGGTTCACGGTCAGTGATTTCGAACTTCAGCGAGCAGCCGCCAAGCATGACTCAGCGGTTGGCAAGTTGCTGAGGGTCATTGTCGACATTACTCACGCGAAGTGGAAACACTTGGCGGATAGCTCGGAAGCCGTCTGCTGGCGGAATTCATGATTCGGTAGGCTGGGACGAGTTTTGTAGGCTGGGTCATGACCCAGCATTTTCCTCGCGAAGCATGCTGACTTGCTGGGACTTGTCCCAGCCTACGACTCGATGCGTACGACAACGAAGCCTAATCAGTTACACTCCGCGACCAGCGGACCGGCGAGTTCGTCGAGGTAGAAGAGTTTGCCGGGGTGGGTGGGCATGAAGGTGGACGGAATCCATGGGGTGGGTTCGTGGCGGAGAGTCATCCACAAACTCAAACCCTGCCATTGCATGCCGCGACTGAAGGTGCCGTCCGCTCCACCGATGATTTTGTCGGCTCCCAGGAAGAGACCGGGGCCGATCGTGTTCGCAAAACACGGCACGAGTGTCGTACGGCTTTTGAAGCTGGTGACGGCGTTTTGTTCGATCGTCAGCGGATGGAGATTGGCCCCGATGCGATGCGTCGCGGCTTTCCAATCGGCTTCGGATTCGAACTCGCCCGCGAATTGCGGTTCCCAAAACGCGATGTGGCAGACTCGTCCGATTCCAAAAATGACCGTCAGCTTCGCTCCGGCTTCGCGAAGCTCACCGATCTTATCGGCATAGTTCGGCAGCACTCGCTTCGTGGCGAAGTTGCGTTGACGCTTGGGGACCGTCAGTTTTCCCAGCGGGCCGTAGAACGCATCTTCCATCGCATTTTGAAACGAACCGGGCGCGGAACCGGGCAGGGTGGTGCCTTTCTCGTCGCTCCATTCGTCCATGTTGAAACCGTGGACGTGTTTGCAGTCCACGCCCCATTCCTTCAGGAAGAACACGGCCCAACGATACATGCCCATCGGACCAACGGGCAAAATCAACGCGCATTGTTCGCCAGCGTCTTTAGCATTTTTGATGGTCAACGCAATTTCGTGGCCCATGTAGGTGTCGAAATCGGTTGGCGAGGTGCACTCGATCAGTTGGAAATCTTTGTGCCACCACTTCTGCTTTTTGCCGATCGCCTGCGGGTCGTCATCGACACAGGCATCGATCTTCTTCAGATCCCAACCGGCAGGGAAGAAGTTTTCCATATTGGAACCGGAAATCGTACTGACCAAATCCATCGAATGTCCTTCGTCACTGTTGCGTAGTCACTGCGTGGCCCAGCCACACCGAAGCGCGTTTGGGCGAAAGTATAACGACAACTGTTGATGCTTTGCACGGAAATGCCGGGCAAATTCACCGGGTTTACTCGTTTAGAGCGGTGTCGACTTCAACGAAGTACGGTCCCGGGGATTTCGCTTCCGCTCCCAGCCAGATTTGAAGTCGAGCGGGCCCGGCGGGGAGTTCGATCTGCAATGTGGCTTCTTTGTCGGTCGGTTGGGTGGCGACAGTTTTCTCGACATCCCCGCAACGCACTCGCATGATTTGAGTGTTCAATGCTGGTGTTTCGTCGATGTAGCTTGGCCGCATGCGAGCGGTGATTTCGTATGTGCCCGCTTTGGCGACATCAACCGCCCAGAAACCGTTGGCCTTCTGGCCTTTAAGGATACTGTTTTGATGCCACGGCACGGGGCCGTTGTTGGTGTGCCAATCGTGACAGGTCAACGCCACTCGTTCTGCTCCATCGTGACCGAGGCCGATGCGAACGTAATCGTCGAATCGGGTCGAGATGTCTTTGTACCATTCTTCGTAGTGCTCACTGAGTTTCTGGAACACTTCGGGATTCTGCTTGGCGACATTGGTTTTCTGACCGGGATCGTTTTGCATGTCGAACAGTTCGCGTTTTTTCCCGTCGCAGACGAACCGCCAACGATCCGTCATCACCGCCGCCTTCCGCCATTTCTGCGGAAACTCGACGCGTTGCGAATGCACGGCGAGGGTGCGGGCCGGCCAGAGTGCGCTCCGGGTATTGCGGCTCAACAGTGGCGCCAAACTTTTGCCGTCGACTTTCAAATTCTTCGGCATCGGTACGTCACAGAGATCGGCGAGCGTGGGGAGCACATCGATGTGAGCGGTGATGTGGTTGATATCGTGACCGTGTGCGAGTTGCCCATTCGGATAATGCACGAAGAACGGTACGCGATGACCGCCGTCGTATTCGGAACCTTTCTGCCCTCGCATGCCCGCGTTGAATCCGCCTTTCTGAGCCCCGGCGGCGGTTCCGTTGTCGGTGGTGAAGATGAAAATTGTGTTCTCGGCCAGTCCGAGTTCGCTCAGTGATTTCCGCAGTCGACCGACGTTCTCATCGATGTTGGTGATCATGCCATAAAATTCTGCCCGTGGCGACGGAATGCCCATTTGCTTGTACGGTTCGCTGTATTTCTTCGCGACCAGGAACGGCCCGTGAGCGGCGTTCGTGGGGATGTAGCAGAAGAACGGACGTTCGCGGTTCGACTTGATGAATTCGATCGCGGCGTCGGTCCAAACGTCGGTGCAGTATTTGTCTTCAGTTTCGGCGGTGCGGAATTTTCCGTTCTCCCAATAGGTGTCGCCGAAGTAATCGTTGCCCCAATAGTCGGGCGTTTGACCGACTCCACCGCCGCCGTGAATAAAGACTTCCTGAAAGCCTTGGTCTTGCGGACGCAGCGGGTAATTGTCACCCAGATGCCATTTCCCGAAGCACGCCGTTCGGTAACCATTGGCGGCGAAGACTTCCGCGATGGTCGTTTCATCGGGGGCCATCATCGAGCGTCCCATGATCGTGTGCCACACGCCGGTTCGGCTGGAGTACCGTCCCGTCATCAACGCCGACCGCGTCGGCGAGCAAGTGGGATCGACGTGGTAATTCGTCAATCGCACGCTTTCGGAATGGAGTTGATCGAGGTTTGGCGTTTTGATTTGTGCGTTTCCATGACATGCCAAATCGCCATAGCCTTGATCGTCCGTCATGATGAGCACGACGTTCGGCTGGCGTTGTTGCTCTGCGGCTTCCGCTTCTTCGATGAGCGACACGGAAGAAATGACCGTGGCTGCGAAAAGGCTGGTGGCCATCAGGCCAAGACGGAAGTTGGTCGTCAAACGTTGTTGACTTCGTTCTCTCCAGGGGAACATGGTGGCATCTCCATTCGAGCGTGGCTCTGAGTCGTGACGGGTGTGGGACTTGAGTATCCCGTGAAAGTCCGGGGAGTTCAACTTCGCCGAAACCTAAGACTGCCAAGTGGCTTGCGTGGACTTGAGTCGAATTCTTGCTTGGCCCCAAAAAAATGGGCGAATTCTCCCGCGGCTTGTCGCAATTGATTTGTTGGGTTTCAGTGCAATGACCGGTTGATTCGCCGCATCACTCGCAATTCACCTGCATCTCCTGTCTTCGCCATTCTTTGTGTTACATACAGTCAAATTTCCCACTGTGTCCCAGCCATATGGTGGTATCCCCTATGTGGGCGGCATGAACGCCCCCGGTTTGTGCCGCTGATTGAGCCACAACCGGTGCTGAAAACTACGGGCCAAAAAACAGTCGACCAGCGTGTTCGTTCATGGAATCCACGAACATTGAGATCGGTCTGCAACGCTCGACCTTTTTGAACTTATTTCCCCTCTATGTGCCAAAGGGCATTTGAACATGCTTCTGTCGAACTGGTTGAACTTTCTGCGTGGTTCCTTCACTCGCAAACGGAAAACAGGGGGACGTCGTCGCGTCCGTCTTCAACCGATGACCTCCAACGTCGAGCAACTTGAAACACGGGAACTCCTGACCGGTGATCCGCTCATTATTACGGTCGATGTGGCGGATGATTCCTCCAACTCCAACACCGACCCAGGCGATATTTCGATTCGTGAAGCCATTCAGATGGCGAACGACAACCCCGGCGAAGACCAGATTATCTTCTCTGAATCGTTGGCAGGGTCAACGATTGTCATTGATGGCGGTGAACTCACCATTACCGATGACCTGACGATTGTCGGCCTTGGTGCTGAAGACCTGACGATCAGTGGTGCGGACAGCAACCGTGTATTCTTCATCGACAATGCCGACGTGCATTTCGCTCACTTCACGGTTGCCGACGGTTTTGCCCGCGGGGGCGACGGTGAAGACAGCGAATTCGGCGGCGGTGGCGGTGGCGGTACCGGTATGGGCGGTGGGATCTTTGTCGACACCGGCTCGAATGTTGTCGTGCAAGACATGATTTTCCTCGACAACCAAGCGGTCGGGGGTGACGGCGGGGACGCCGGTGTGCCCGGTGCTGGCAATACCGGCGGTGCTGGTGGCGATAGTTCGATCGGCGGGGCCGGAGCCAATACGCAATCCGATGCGACTGAGTTCGGAACTGGTGGTGGTGGCGGAAACGGCTCCGCTGATGGCAGCACGTCGCTCAACGGGCGCAGCGGGTTGAACGGTGGTGGCGGCGGCGGTGGTGGTGGAGCCATCGGAATCGGCGGATACCGCGGTGCCATCGGATTGTCGTTCGATCATAATTCGGGATACTATCACACCGGTCTCGGTAGAGGTGGAGATGCCTTCGACGGTGTTCTCCACGATGACTACCATGGAGAAGAAGAAGACATCCCACTTGCGACCGCTCCGGCTGCAAATGCCGGTGGCGGTGGCGGTGGAGCTGGTATGGGGGGGGCGATCTTCGTTCGGGATCATGCGACGCTATCGGTCGTGGATACTCACTTCGCCCGTAACCGCGCGATTGGTGGTGAAGCTGGCCGACACTCGACGGGTGTCGGGGCCGGCGTTGGTGGAGCCATCTTCGCGATGGACGATGTCGTTGTGAATGCCGTCGGAATCACTTTCGGCAACGGCAGCGATCAGGCGAACATTCAAAGTTCTTACAGCACGTTTCCGTCCAGTCCAGCTTCCGATCGCTTCGAGTACGGAACAACAGAAGCAATTTCCAACAGCGCTGTTTACGGGGAATTCGCCAATCAACTCCCCGGTGTGACTTTGGTCGATACGGTTTCCGCTCCGGAATACCTGGGAGTGTCCTTCCTCAACTACTCGACGTACGGGCAGAATTTCAATCAGAGTGGGGAAAATGGACAGTCGCTGACCAGCGTGGAAACCATCTTGGACCGACTCGGTAGCAAGGGGATCCGCGAAGAAGTCGGGACGTTGGATGGCATCGCGATTACCAGTGTCGACGACTCGAACGGCCTCTGGTTTGCCGTCTATGATGGTGTCGAGGAAGAATACACACGCGAAGTGATCTCAACGTACAACACCTTGAACTTGGAAGAGTTGATCGGTGTGCCGGCGGTGATCAAATCACGGATTGACGGGTTGCAGTTCCGAATTTTGGACCTCGACGAACTCGATCCGCAAATGCAATTGCAGGTTCCAGCGACATTGGAAGACGGCGTGCTCACGATGTACGTCGATTTCGACGCGAATGACGGCCAAGGACCGACAGCATTCGACCTCCTCGCACAGTCCTTCTATCTTCAATTCGCATTTGCCGATATCGAAGTGGATATCATCCCCAGCGGATACAGTTTCTTCGAAGCGGAGCACTATGAGTATGGCGAGCAATACGGAGGTGATCTCACTGAAATCCGTATCACGAGCGAATTGGAACTGACCGATTTCACTCCGGGAATTTCCGAATCGTCGGCGTTGGTCCTGACGGGGACGGAAGAAATCACGTTCCTGGCCGACGAGTTTCCTTACACCGGGTACTACGGGGGTTCGGAATACTACAGCGGATACAATGACGGTCCATTTGAAACTTTGACGCACGCTCAACCGACAATCACGTTCCGGGCATGGGACGAAACCGGTGCCGTTGCGGGCGATCGCATCGACACGGATGAAAACTCCACCGTTAGCACGGCAAACGGGATTGCGGTGGTGGATGTCGTCGACCCTGCGTTCTACGGAAGCAATGCGGAGAAAGATTCGGAATCGGAGACCAGCGAACATCTCTCCGAGGGAATCTCAATCATCCTCACGCCGGATACGAATTTGCCATTCACGATTCCGGTTGATCTCGTTCCCGTGAGCGGCAACCGTCAGCATCCATTTACCATCACCGGTGTGGGCGGCGTGTGGGCGTCTGGACCAGTTGTCACGTCGAACCATGCCACAATGACTTCCTCCAGTCCGGTGGACTTCGGGAACTTCTTCTCGCTCAGCGGAGTCCTTCAACTCAGCTCGCTAGACAGCTCGAGCTACTTCGACCAAGGTAGCCAAGCGATTCAGAACGCGAATATTCGCTTCGGTTATTACACGACCGAAGGGAATGATCTTCGCGAACCGATTTCCGTCATTCGGAGTGCGGCGTCCACAGATGCGGGCATCACGCACTTCAAAATCGATGGCCTAGAGAACGGCACGCTCTACAAGGACGCCGAATTCACGCAAGAATTGGGAGCCAACGAGTTCGTTAGCTATGGCAATGGCAATGCGTACTTGTACTTCCGACCCGATGACGGTTTCAAAGGCGTCGCGGAGTTCCGCATCATCGAGTCCACATCGGATAGCGCGAGCGGCGTGAACTTCCCGACGTCTTACACCGAAATCGATAACGACGCACCAATCTTCCTCACTCGTTCACTGGATGGGTATTTCGCCGACGCCGATCAGTTCCAGATCACGAACATCACCAACGGCACGCTGTACTACCTCGACGGTGAGTCCGAAGTGACGATCAACGAGAATGACTATCTCGATTGGGAAATCTTTGGTGTCAGTGGTTCGTTCGAGTTGTACTTCCGTCCGGATTCTGGATTTACCGGCACGGGCTCGTTCGACGTGCAAAGTGCCGTCAGTGGTGAAGGCGATCCCGAATTGGTGGGTACCGCCAGCACCAAAACGATCGACGTGCTGCGGATCAACAAAGTCTTCGTGCTCGACAAACCTGTGTTGTCGGCCGAATCGAGCAGTGCGTTCGAAGGTGATGATGGGGAAACCTACGTCTCGTTCACCGTCACGCGAAGTGGCGAATTGGGCCTGATTGGGGAAACCACCGTCGATTACGCCGTGACCATTGATGAAGACGATACGGCGTCGGCCAATGACTTCGTCGGTGATTTGCCGTCCGGGACGCTGACGTTCCGTGAAGGCGAAACCACCCGCGTGATCAAGGTACGTGTCAACGGTGACGAGTTGGTCGAAGGCAACGAGACCTTTTCGCTGAAATTGTCGAATATCTCGTCGAACACTCAACTGACAAAACTCGACGTGAGTGAATCCCATCACACAGGTGTCATCTATAGTGATGATTTGCCAGAGTTCACCATCGAAGCGGCGGACATCACCGAAGGCGATGAGGGCACGAAACAACTCACATTCACCGTGACACTTCTCGACGATGTCGATGGCGGCATCGAAGTGAACTATTCGACGCAAATCGGATCGAACTCGGGCCCATCGAATAAGTTGTACTTTGAGGGGACAGCGAATGAAATCGAGACGTTGAGCTTCATCATCAACGGCAATACGGATTACGGAAAAGATGCCGCATACTCGGTCAGCTTGGACAGCGCGAGCGTCGATGGTCACACTCTTCCGTTCAGCAACTTTGTCAGCAGCATCTCAACCTCGGCGACGGTCATCAATGATGATGCAGCAATCGTTTCGGTCGAGGACATCGAGCACAACGAAGAAACCGAAGGCAAAGCGAAGTTCACGGTCACATTGAGTGCCGCTTTGGATGTCGACGTGACCTTCGACTACAACACGGTCGATGGAACCGCGACGACCGAAGACAGCGACTACACTGGATCAACCGGAACCGCCACGATCAAAGCGGGCGACACCTCGGTTGAGATCGAAGTCGATGTTCCCAATGACAGCGTGGTCGAACTCAGCCAGACGTTCCAACTGCAACTGTCGAACTTGGATTCCAACGGCGAATTCGTCGTCCTCAAAGACTCTGACTTGATCTGGGTGGCCGACACAACGCTGGCCAACACGGAGTCCGAGCCGATTCAGACGTTGGTTCAAGACGGTTTCTACTATCTTTTGAACGACGATGGGATTCACATCTTCAGCATCGGTGGCGATCAATCGCTGGAGAAAACCCTCACCATTCCCACAACGACGGCCGGGGAATTCGCGAGCTTCGATGTCACGCATGGCGCGGGCGAATCGGCAGCAATTGTGGTTGCCCTCACTGGGGGACACGGCTTCCAGTCGATCATCGTCGACGCCGACCGTCAGGAGCAACTTGGTGTGACGACGGAGTCGATGACTCCAAACGATGCGGACCTCGACGAGTATCAATTGGTTCGTTACGACAACAACGACGTGCGGTTGCTGGCTATCAGCGCGACGAAACTCGATGTGCATTTGCCCGGTGAATCGACCGATCCGGACACGTACCGTTCGTTCGCATTGGCCGATCTGGGACTAAGTACCGTGGCCGACGCGCAGTTTATCGGTGACGATGAAGTGCTCGTGCTGGACACGACTGGTAAGGTCGTCATTCTCGATCTGAGTGAGATCGACGACGAAGAAGTGACCACACTCGATACCTACTCTGCGACGATGCCACCAGCGAGCGTTCACGTTTCCGGTCGGTATGCTCACGTGGTCGGTGCCTCGGACAAACCGTTGATCATTCTGGACATTTCCAATCCAGAAAACATCGTCGAAGCGGGGACGAACACGGGACTTGCGATTGTGGACTACGCAGTCGATGGCAAATTCGCCTACATCGCGACCGAGACCGATGGGCTGGAAGTCTACGATGTCAGCGAACCGACCTCATTGAAGTTGGTGGATTCCGTCGCGTCACTCACCGGGTTGCAATCCGTCGCGGTGAATGACGGCACGATTTGGGTGGGAGCACCGATCGACGAAAGCACGAACTTCAGCGTGAGTCAGTTCACGTTCCAGTCCGCCGCAACCGGCACCATCACCGACAGCGATACCGCAGTCATCACTGTAGACGATATCCAAAAGCTCGAAGGTGACAGCGAAACCACCGACTTCACCTTCACAATTGCGATGGACCGCAAAGTCGAGCACGATGTCACGGTCGACTACAAACTCGTCGCCGGTACGGCGACGGCTGGTTTGGACTACACTGACAAATCGGGAACCGTCACGATTTCCGCTGGGAATACATCGGCAACCGTGACGATCTCGGTGATCGGGGAAGTTTTGGTCGAGGATGACGAAACCTTCTCCATTGAACTATCCAACATCGATGCCGGTGAATACTCGGTGGAGTTCCCCGACGATGCGGAATCAGAGTCGGCAACCGCGACGATCGAAAATGAAGACATCGTCAAGGTGTCGATCAACGACATTACGATCACCGAAGGCGACATCAATACTTCGTCCAAGACGTTCGTGGTGACTCTGAGCAGTCCGATCAACGAAGACGTGACCATCGATTTCGCCTCGCAAGCTGTGACGGCCACTGAAGGCGTGGATTATGCGAAAAAGGCCGGTCAGTTGGTGATCACCGCCGGTCAAACCAGTGGCACGATCACGGTGGAAGTTGCCGGCGACAGCGATGCCGAAGCCGACGAAACTCTCAACATGGTGTTGTCCAATCCCGACGCCGGTAGCTACGACATCGAAATTGTCGACGGCACCGGAGTGGCGACGATCGACAACGACGATGTTTCAAAAATCTCTGTAGGGCAGGCCACCATCGCGGATGATGTCGATGGTTCTGTGGTCTTGTCGGTCACTTTGGATCGTCCGGTCGCTCATCAAGTGACTGTCGATTACTCCGTCACCGATGGAACTACGAATTCCCATGACTACACGAACGGAACCGGCACCGTGACGTTCGCGCCGAACCAGACTTCGGCCGTCATTGTGATCAACCCAGCGGATGACATGGTTGTGGAGTTGAACGAGACGTTCACAGTCAATCTCAGCAATGTGCAGTCGGGAGGATTCGATGTTCAGATCGAAGACGGTACCGGTGAAGTCACACTGACGAACCAGTTGAAGAGTCAGCTCGTCTTCTATCCAAGTGGTGTTGGTGGTGAGTCCGAGACCGGTGAGCCGACGACGGGTTTTGAATTCCACTTGACCTTGCCCGTTGATCATGATGTGACGGTCGACTACACAACGTCGGATGGCACGGCAACGGCGGGAAGCGATTACACTGCGAAGTCCGGTTCGATCACGATTCCGGCCGGACAACGGTATGCATCGCTACGAATTCCGATTCTCGATGATAGCCTCAGCGAATTGACGGAGTCGATTCAACTCTCCGTCAGCAACTTGCAGGCGGGGGGCCGCAACGTGGAGTTACCCTCCACAACTTCGTCGACGTTTATCAACGACAATGATCTGTTGACATTGAGTGTCGGTGACAGCTCGTTTGCGGAATTCGACGCCGGTGTAACACTCGGGGCGGGGGTGACCGTGAGTCTGAACCGTTCGGTGGATCACGATCTCACGGTGAACTTCACCGCCACCGACGGCACCGCGACCAGCGGTAGCAACGACTACGGTGTCCGAGCTGGCACACTGACCATTCCCGCTGGTAAAACCACCGGGGTGATTCCATACGATGTCTTTGGCGACAACGTCGTTGAAGCCGACGAAGTGTTCTACATCGATCTTTCCGACCCATCGGCGGGTGATCATTTCGTGCAAGTCACCGATTCTCGGGGAACGGTCACGATTCAGAATAACGATAGTGCCCTGGTTTCGCTTGATGAATTGACTTCGGTCGATGAAGCCAATGGGAAAGCGAGCTTCACGGTTTCGCTCAGCAAAGCCGTCGACGAAACGGTGACGATCGGTTACGCGACTTCCAACGGAACGGCAACCGGCGGAAGCGACTTTACTGCCGCTACGGGGACGATCGAGATTCCTGCTGGACAAACGCAGGGTGTGATCGAAATCGACATCACGGACGATCAACTCGTCGAACTCGACGAGAACTTCACGCTCACGCTGACGAGCATCAATGCCAACACCCGAAATGTTGCTTTTGCTGACGCCAAGTCGCGGACGGTGACGATTAGCGACAACGACACGGAAACGATTTCGGTCGGTGATGTTCAAGTGACCGAAGGCGAAACGGATGTTGTCAACTTCACGGTTAGCTTGACGAGCCCGGTTTCCCAAGATGTCACCGTGAGCTACGAAACCGTTGCGGAGTCGGCAAAGGCGGGCAGTGATTTCACGGCGAAAACCGGCACGATCACGATCCCCGCTGGGCAATCTTCCGCGAATGTGTCCGTCGAATTGCTGGATGACAACGCCACTGAAATCTCTGAAACCTTCGCGTTGAACATTTTCAATCTGCAAGCGAACGGGCTCGATGTCGATATTCTCGACTCGACCGGGCGTGCGACGGTTCTCAACGATGACCAGTCGAATTTCAGCATCAACGATATCTCGCTGACTGAAGGGAACGATGGTGTCACCACGCGTACGCTGACCGTGACCCTCAGCAATCCTTCGGATGCCGATGTTTCATTCGACTATGTCATGGCGAACGGGACCGCATTCGCAGGAAGCGATTTCAAAGCGGAGCCGGGAAGTCTGACGATCCCGGCTGGTGAAACATCTGGCACGATTACGGTGGAGGTCTTGGGAGACCGAGTCACGGAAGCGGACGAATATTTCACGGTTCAACTGTCGGACTTTGAATTCAACGGTCGCGATCACGCCGTGGTTGAGAGTGTCGGACGAGTTTCAATTCTCAACGACGACAGCACCGAAATCGGGATCAACGATGTCAGTGCCACCGAGACGGATACCGAAGGCCAAGTCAAAACCTTCACCATCGCGTTGGACCATCCAGTCGATCGCAACGTAACCGTGAGCTACGCAACTGCTGATGGATCGGCGAAAGCTGGCGTGGACTACATCGCCAAGTCGGGAACCCTCACCATTCCCGCCGGTCAAACCAGCGGAACGGTTTCGGTGACGTTGATTGGCGATACCGTGGTTGAAGCCGATGAAGCGTTTGTCGTGGAAATTTCTAACGTGCAAGCTTTTGAGCGAAATGTTTCGATCGAAGATGGACAAGGTCAGCTGACACTTGCAGACAACGATTTCGCGACCGTGAGCGTCAACGATTTGGCGATCGCGGAAGCGGATGCCGGTACGATCGCAACGGCGGGTTTCGCAGTTGTGCTTTCGCAACCGGTCGACCGGGACGTGACGGTTGAGTATGCAACGGCAAATGGAACAGCGAATGGTGGTAGCGACTTCATCGCAACCACCGGAACCCTGACCATTCCCGCCGGTCAAACACGTGGGATCGTCAACGTGGGTGTGACGGGGGATAACCTTGTCGAATTGAGCGAAAACTTCGCCCTCAACATTGCGAACGTATCAGCCGAAGGCCGCGATGTGACGATTGCGGATAGTCAAGGCTTGGCGACGATCACCAACGATGATTCGGCGGCGGTTTCAATCGGTGACGTGCGAGTTCGCAGCGGGAACAGCGAGAGCTTGGAAGTCGTCTTTAACGTCTCTTTGAGTCAGCCGAGCGATGCCGATGTGCAAATTGACTTTGCAACCGTCGACGGAACCGCAATTGCCGGCGAGGACTACACGGCGACCACCGGAACTCTCACGATTCCTGCCGGTCAGACGAGTGCTCAGATCACCGTCGATGCAAGTGGTTCGCGGTTTAGTTCCGAACAACTGAACTTCACCGTCGATCTTGCGAATCTCAACGCCAGTGGTCGCGATGTCACCGTTGCGGATTCCCAAGCCGAAGCCGTCATTCGACCGCTGCTGCAAACAGTTGTCAGTTCGGCAGTCGATCCGGAGATGATCAGCATTCAATACCCGAGTTCGGCGTCGGGGAACTTTGACGGTGACGAATCTGGGTTGAAGGATGACTTGTTGTTCTGGAACCCGGCGACCGGCGAAAACTTGTTGCTGCTCGAAGATGGAACATCTCAGGAAAACCCGATCGGACCAACTGTGATCAACGACGGTATGTTCCGGCAGTTGATCGTCGGGAACTTCGACGAAGGGGACTCCGACAGCTTGTTCTTCTGGGATCCGGCTAGCGGTACGAACCGTCTGTTGCACCTCTCGTATGACACCGAGACCAACCAGGTTTCGGCGAACTTGCAACAGAACGCCATCGTGAAACCGGCCATCAACAGTAACGATTTCGATCAAGTTGTTGTCGGCAACTTCGATGGTGGTGGAGCCGAAGACTTGTTCTTCTACAATGCGGTGACCGGCAAGAACCGGCTAATTCACCTCGCCGGCGACGTGCCCGGTGAAACCACGGTGGCGGTCGGGATTCGAACGAATCTCGTGTCGCCGACGGCAATCAACGGAAACGATTTCGAGAGCGTCCACGTCGGACACTTCATCGAAGGCGGCCCGGATGAGTTGTTGTTCATCAACCTGGAAACCGGCAAGAACCGAGTTGTCGACTTCGCGACGGACGTTGCTGGCGTCTCGACGACGTTCGCTTCGGTCCGTACGAATGTCATCGAACGATCGGCCTTCAACGGCAACATGTTCCCGAAAATGGCCATCGGCGATTTCAACTCCGACGGGTTGGACGAAGTGTTCTTCTGGGATCCGTCCAGCGGCAAGAACCGCTTGGCCGTTGTGGACGGGGCATTCGAGGACTTGGATTTCACCATCATCGACAATCCGATCTCGAATACCGCGATCAACGGCAATCAGTTCACGGATGTGGTGGAGCGAGTGAGCGGCAACGGTGGCGATGAACTCTTCTTCTGGAACCCGTTGACCGGTGATAACCGCGTTGTGAATTCGGACCTTCCAACACTGTAGTCACTGATCGGAGGGTTTGCATGGAGCGTGCAAGCCCTCGGTTGAAACGCAGTTAAAACAACGACCCCTCGGCGAAACTCGTCGAGGGGTTTTTTGTTGCGGTTCGCGGTCATCACAAACGTGATGCCATGCCGTCTACTGGGCGACGGCGGCGGATGAGTCGTTGGTTTGTCGGGCTTTTTCGTCACGGAACGATTGCCAAAGCAGAATTCCGGCCCCCGCCATGATGGCCATATCGGCGACGTTGAAAATCCCTGTGCGAAGCGAACCGATACCCACGTTCAGAAAGTCAGTGACCAACCCGTTTTGAGTGGTGCGGTCAATGAGATTTCCAATACCGCCCGAGAGCAACAACGCCAGTGAGACGAACGAAATCGGACGCATTTTCCAATTCACGATCAGCACCACGATCAACGCGACGAGGAACACCGAATTCAATCCGGTGAGCAACCAAAACCGGGCCGTCGCGGAGAGATTTCCGCCCAATCCGAGGAATGCACCGGGATTCAAGGCATAAGTGAGACGGAACGTGTCTCCGAAATACGAGTGGACGGTGTGGGGGTGTAGCGACTGCGTGGCCCACCACTTCGTCCCCTGGTCAATTCCGATGCCGAGTATCAAAATCCCCAGCAACACCCAAACGCGGGGGAATTTTTCGTCCGATTCACTCATAGCCAATCCGTCGTGCATGTCGTTTCGAGAACTGTTCCTTCAGCATCGTCGTTGCAATGGAATCTGTCAATTCCGTCCATAATTGCTGGGGCGTCCCACGGTTCGTTGTGGGGTCGGTTTGCCTTTCGGAGCCGCCGACGGTTGCTCGAAGTTGGTTTGCCGAACGCCCGATTGTTTCACGCCGGAACTCGGGGCCAATGCACCGCTGATTCCTAGCACTTCCGGGTGTCGGGCGACTTTGTCGCTGAAGATGCGAGCGTCGTGCAGAATCGGTTCGAGGTTCCGCATGAGAAGCGTCAACATTTCGGCAGTCTGATTGAGATTTTGATACAGCGTGGGATCGGTCGCGAACTTGCGGAGCGTGCCGTTCTCCTGGGCGGCGAGATTGGTCAGCACATTGACGTCTTGGGAAACGGCTTCCAAGTTCGCGAGTGTGTTGTCCAATCGCAGCACAATCGACGCGGTCCGCTTGGCGAGCGGTTGCGTAGCACGCTCCAAGTTGGAGAGGTTTTTGTCCGCCGTCACCACGGCCGTCCGCACCGAACCGATCGCCCCACGAGTTTCGTCCACGAGTTGTGGTAACGCTTCCAGCGCGGTTTTCAAGGCTCGTTGGCTTTCCGGGTCGCCAAGGATCTGATTGGCGTTGGTCAGCGTTTGTTGGGTTTTCCGCATCGCGAGGCTGAACTCTTCCAAGGATTGCGAGGTGCGAACAATCACTTCCTCCAGTTGCCCTTGGTTGGTGTCCATGAGGTTGTTGAGCTGCTCACCGACTTTCCGCCACTCGGAACTGGTTTTTTCGAAGGAGACCAGCGACGTGGTCACGTTCTCTTCCATCCGCGCGACGATTTCCATCGGTTCGGGCGGGGCGACACCGTCGATCCGCTCGCCTTCAACGAAAAATTCCTGAGCCAACCCCGGTGCGAAGTCGATCGAGGAATCTCCCAAGATTGATCTCATGATTCGTGGTTTGGCGTCTTTGCGGAGTCGATGTTTCCCTTCGATGGAAAGCAACGTCAGCACACCGCCACGGTGCTCGTCGAACACGACCTCCTGCACTTTGCCGATGGCGATGCCATTGCGGCGGACCGGTGTGCCCGGATAGACGCCGGGAGCATTCTCGAAATGCACAACAAGTGGATAGCGTGGTTCCCACATCTGGGCGATTTCGCCGAAGTAGAACACCATGCCCGCAATCGCCGCACCCGAAAGGATGACGAACAATCCCACGCGAAATTGGAGTTGTCGTTCCGTCATGTTGAACTCCATCAGAGGAACAGATTTCGAGCGGTGAAACAGTCGTTCTTCCACCCGATCTCTGTCTCGGTACTAGCTGACTAAAATTTCTTCCAATCGCTCTCGCGCTTCGCCACGGACGAACTGCGAGACACGTGGGTCGGGCGATTCCATGGCTTCGAGGAATTGCCCTTCGAAAATGATCTGCGGATCGTCGGCGGCAAGTCGGGTCCGGGGGAAGAACATCACAATGCGGTCGGCGATTTTCTCGACCGTTCGCATGTCGTGCGTGACGACAATACTCGTCACCGGACGTTGTTCGCGGACTCGCAAAATGAGTTCGTTGATCACGTCGCTCATGATCGGGTCGAGACCGGTCGTGGGTTCGTCGTAGAACATCACATCTGGACGCAATGCCAACGCACGTGCCAAGCCCACCCGTTTTTTCATCCCGCCGGAAAGTTCCGCCGGTTTGCGAGTCGCGACGTGTTTGGGCAACCCGACTTCCTGGAGTCGATCGAGTACGATTTGCTCGATTTCTCGATCTTTCATTCGTGTGTTCTGTCGGAGTCCGAAAGCGACGTTCTCGAAGATCGTCAAGCTGTCGAACAAGGCCGCCCCTTGAAAGAGGTAGCCGAACTTGAGGCGGTCGTGGACCAATTCGGTTTCGTTCCGATCGGCCACGGGGCGACCATTCCAAATGACTTGGCCGTGCGTCGGTTGGAGCAGGGCCATCATCAGTTTCATGGTCACGCTTTTGCCGCAACCGCTTTCACCGATGAGCACCAACGTCTCGCCACCCTGAACCTGCAACGACACATCTTGCAAGATCGTCTGCGATCCGAAGATCTGCGTGACGTTCTGCAATTCGATCACTGGTTGGATAGAAAGAGGCGTGTGCATTGAGAAATCAGCGATTTAAAAGACGACGGCCAAAGTGGGATTGTTGGACCACGCGACTTGGTAAAACGTATTGATCAACACATTCAAGAGGAAATCGAGAATGAGGATCAGCATGAACGAAACCACGAACGATTCGGTCGCGGCTCGCCCCACGCCTTCGGCACCGGCTCCGCAGTGAAACCCGCGATGACAGGCCACGATCGCGATGGTGGCACCGAAAAACACGCTTTTGAACAAGCCGCTCATGATGTCGAACGGAGCCACATACCCAACCGCGTGATGCCAATAGTGAAAGTTGTTGATTCCAAGAACCTGCACGCTGTACAACCAACCGCCGAGAATGCCAAGAATATCCGACAGCCCGGTTAGCATGGGAATCATCAGGAAGCACGCCAGAAATCGCGGCACAACGAGGTATTGAATCGGGTTCGCGCCCAGAGCACGGACGGCTTCGATTTGTTCGGTCACACGCATCGTGCCTAATTCGGCTGCCATCGCACTCCCGACACGACCGGCAAGCATCGTCGCCGCCAGGACCGGGCCGAGTTCGCTGACCAACGTCATCGTGATGATCGAACCGAGCCGGTTCTCCATCCCCATGGCTTTGAATTGCGTGTAGGTCTGAACCGACAAAACCATTCCGATGAACAGTCCCGTGACGAAAACGACGGGGATGCTGCGAAAACCAATGTCGTACAGGCTCGGCATCAAAACCGAAGCACGAGGACGACGAATGAAGAGCCATTTCAGCATACGACCGGCGAACACGCCCAAGTCGCCGACGGCTATGACAGCCCGCAGCACGACCGCTCCGAGAGAAACGGTTAAACTGTGTGGTTGAGGGGCTGCTGTATCGCTCGCCATGGAAACCAAAGGAATCTCGAAACAGACGAAACGTGACGGAATACGGCTTCCGATCACTTCGGGCGCAAAGGGTAGCGAATCCCGCCCAACGCCGCGAGACCAGTTCCGGCACCGCCCAAATTTGAAATGCATCGGAGGTTATCGATCCGGTGGAAACCTGGGGCCGCTGCGCGTTACACTGCCCGCGTTCGATTCACCACATTTCCACACTGATTTTGAGGAGGATACTCATGCGACTCGTATGGCTTCTAACGATTTCGCTCGTGGCAGCCGTTTCGCAATCCGAGGCGGCGGACGACAAACCCGCCGAGCATTCTGCGACGGAAAAGCAAGCGATCGAGCAGGTTCGCAAGTCCGGCGGCAGCGTCATGGAAATCGCGCAAAACGATAACCGACTTGATGTTGCGTTCCATCTCGCCGACAGTGAGGTGAAGGACGAACAATTGGCACCGCTCGCGAAAATGCCGAAGCTGTACGCCCTGAATTTGCGTGGCACGGCCATTACCGATGCCGGGTTGGCTCACATCGCGAATGCTCAGGAGTTGGTCCGTTTGCATCTCGAACAAACGTCAATCGGCGACGGTGCTTTGAAGCATTTGGCGAAACTGGAGAAGTTGGCGTATCTCAATCTCTATGGAACGAAAGTCACGGACGCCGGGCTGCAACATCTCACTGGGCTGAAGAATCTCAAGAAGGTGTATCTCTGGCAAACGGAAGTGACCGACGCCGGTGTGGAAACGCTGAAAAAGACGCTGCCGGAGATCGTCGTCATCCGCGGTTTGTCCCTCGCCAAACCCGAACCCGAGAAGAAAGAAGAGCCCAAAAAAGAAGACGCCAAAAAGCCGGAGCCCAAAAAAGAAGCCCCGAAGAAAGACGAACCTAAGAAGGAAGAACCTAAGAAGGAAGACAAACCCAAGAAATGACAGCCGCTTCGAACTCGGGTGATGATCGGTTACCGATTCTCACCGTTGACTCTTGCGACGATTGCGGACTGTGTTGTCAGGGCATCGGTTCGCCGGCCATGTTGCTGCGATCGATGCCCCGTTTGCTAGGACCGCACCCGTATCGCCGCCCCAATTTTCCGGCGGAGTTGGCCGAGGAACTCGATCGGCACTTCCTCGGTCTGCAACGGGGACAAGAACCGCAAGAGCAGTGTTTGTGGTATGATCCACAGACAAAAAAGTGCCGACACTACGAGTGGCGTCCCCAGATCTGTCACGACTATGAACTTGGCGGCAACGAATGCCGAAGTCTCCGCCAGGAAAACGGCCTCACATGACAAACGCCATCGGACTTCGTCCCGGCACCCAATCCGGGCTTGGTCACGGTTCTAGGACGATTTTTCCTTGCAGCGTGCCGGACTTTTGGAGTGTGTTTTCCTCTTGCAGTCGGTGGGCGGCGGCGGCTTCGGCGAGGGGGAAGACTTGACCGACGCTCGCCGACCAATGTCCGCCAAGCCATAGCCGATTGATATGCTCGGCGGCGACTCGTTGCTCGTCGGGAGTGGCATTGAACATCGCAAAACCGACCAATTTGAGATCGTTCGTGTAGAACGGACCGATCGGTAAATCGGGACGGGCATCGCGACCGGCCATGATGACCACGCGACCGCGTTTTTTCATCATGCCAATCGTGCGTTCGATGGTCGGTTCGCGTTGCGTTTCCCACCAAATGTCGATTCCACCGTTTTTCTCGGCAGCGGCTTGGATGTCGTCATCGAGTGTTGATGAGTGGTAGTCGAGAACGACATCGGCTCCCAACGCTTCGCACTGTTTTTTCTTTTCCTCACTGCCCACGGTTGCGATGACGGTGGCTCCCGAAGCCTTCGCCAATCGCACCACTGATGCCCCCACGCCACCCGTGCCGCCGTTGACGAACACGAACTCACCTGGTTGCAGACCCGCGTGGAGGAACAACCCAAGATGGGCAGTGATGCCAACCAATGCCCCGGCGGCAGCGGTTTTTTCGTCCATCCCTTCGGGAATGGGGTACAGCCATTTTTCGTCGACGCTGGCCAACTCGGAAAACGTGCCCTGACGCCCCATCAACCCTTGATTACTGCCCCACACCCGATCGCCAACTTGGAACATCTCGACTTCATCGCCAACTGCCTCAACAGTGCCAGCGAGATCGCAACCGATGACATAGGGTGAGGGCAGTTCGAGCTTGATCGCTCCGCTTCGCAGGTAGGTGTCGATTGGGTTCACCGCGACCGCAGCGACTCGGACCAGAACCTCGGTCGGTCCCAGTGCGGGGTCGGGAAGATCGGCGTATTGAATGACTTCGGGATCACCTGTTTCGGTGAAGAACGCGGCTTTCATGGGGCTGGTCCGTGATTCGTCGTGGGTTGTTCGTTGCGATCAAAGATTTCGAAGTCTCTGCACGATGGGCAGTACCCCACTGATTGTGATGGGAATGCCGAACACAATCAAATCCCAAACCCACTTCCGGCCGGTCGTCATGACGGATTCTTCCGCGGCGAGGATTATCGTTCCTCGTCCAGATTTTCCGTTTCGGTGATCCAGTTACCGAAGTGGGTCATCATACGAGCGCCGGATTCGAGGTAGATTTCGTGCACTTGTTTTAGGGTTTCTTTGTCATTCACGGGAGCGGAAACCACGCTGCCGCCATTTTCGAGTTTGCGTTTGTACCATTCAATTTCGTCGTCGATGTCGGCAAACCAATGTGGGGTCGAGTCAACCTTGCTGGCGTCGTTGCGACCATGGCTAAAATGGATTTCCTCTCTCGGAAACCCGCCATCGACCAACGATTGGACGGCAGCTTCGGCTTGACTCTGGCGATCGAATGCGGCGACCGCGCGTCCGACCGGATCGTTGGGGGCACCTTCATGAGCGAATAAAGACATCGTCGGTTCCTTCGTTTGGTGAGCTGTTCAAACGGTTCCACGACGCCACATCGAGTCAGAGTAACGTCGAAAAGTAGCCGCCCAACCAGGCAGCTGGGAGATATAACAGCAAATCGAGTGCCGCGAACCATGTCGGATGCGGCACCATTCGAAGATTCAGAATTCCACTCAAGAGAAATCCCACCCCGACGATCAGGGGGCCAAGTTGCCAAACCTCGTTGCTGATGAGTCCACAAACGAACCCGCCGACCAAAGCGCCGGACGCATGACCGAGAAGCACAACGAGGAATGCTCCGACCGGCAGGGATTGGACGAATGAGGTCATCGCCTCCCGGTCTTGCATGTCCAGATCCTTTGGCGGCGGATAGATCAGGCTCGAGATGAACATCGCCAAACCGACGACGAGAAACCCCGCACCAAACCCCAATCCGACAGCCAGGATCTTATTGAGCATTGCAGGCAACCTTTCGCAGGTTAACCGAGGATTTTTTGCTTGAGTTCCGTCAGCAAACTGACGGCTTCACCGATGTCGGCCTTCTGGCGAACGCGATCGTGAGCGATTTCGCGTTCAATCGTCAACGGTCCGGTGTAACCGATTTCCTTCAGCGTTCGCAGGTAGTTTTCCATACCGACGTCACCTTGACCCAATGGCACTTCGGAACCGAATTCCTGACCACGTTTGCCCTCAGCCGCCCAGACACCATCTTTGCAATGCACGCTGCGAACGAACTTGCTGACCTTCTTCAGTGCGGCAATCGGGTCGCCCGTGCCGTAGAGAATCATGTTGGCGGGATCGAAGTTGATGAACAGGTTGTCCCGTCCCACGTCTTCGATGAAATCCAGCAGGTGATCGGCGGTTTCCTGGCCGGTTTCCAAGTTCAATTGCTGACCGTTCCCTTTGATGTGGTCAAGCAAATCCTGCGTTGCTTCGATGAGCGATTTATACTCGGCACTATCGCGGTCTTCCGGCACGAAGCCGATGTGCAGAGCGACGGTATCGCATTGCAAGCTGCGGGCGAAGTCGGAGATTTCTTTCATCTCGGCGACGCGGCTCGCCCGGCTGGCTTCGGGGACGAGACCAACGGTTTTGACCGTCGTGGGGATGTCGGCGTAGCTCTCGCCTTCAAAACCGCCGAAGACCGCCGTCACTTTGATGCCGGCTTTCTCACAGCGATTCAAGAAATCCTGAGCCGCCAACTCCGTGCGGTTCTCGTGATGCGGCGCGTGCACCTGAACGGTGGGGATTTTGAGTTCCTGAGCGACATCCAGGTGAACTCCCAAACCCGCATCGACAGACGTAAACACGCCAATTGGCCATTGTTCCATGAGATCATATCCTCAAATCGTTATATCAGTGTTCTCAACGGTTATCATAGCTGGATTCGCGGCCGGTCTCCATCGAACCAGCGACGCAAACTGATTACAGCATATCAACGGTAATGGTATCCGCGACGAATCGGCCTTCTCGCGTGAGTCGCAGCCGTCCTGCGTGCACTTCGAGAAATCCGTTGGCACGATGAGTCTCGATTGCCAATCCGGCAAGCTCTTCGATGGTGAAGCCCGTGCTCGACGCAAATTCGTCGATGTCGATTCCGGCCATCATTCGCAAACCCAACGCCAATCGTTCGTGGGCCCGATCCCTCGGTGAAAGCGTTTCGGAGTCCATCACTGCCGACTCACCAGCTTCGATCCGTCGCAGCCACGTAGACACGCTGCGATGATTCGTTTCCCGGGTACCGTTCAAATACCGAGCGGCTCCGGGACCGAAACCGTAGTACGGCTCGCCTTGCCAATACGTTTGGTTATGGCGACAGACGAATCCCGGTTTTGCGAAGTTGGAGAGTTCATACTGCTCGAAACCTGCAGCCGACAGATCGTCCATTGCAGCGGCATACATGGCTCGTTCGAGTTCGTCTGGCAGCGTTTGCAACTGGTCTTTGGCGACCCGGTTCCAAAACGCGGTTCCTTTTTCGATCGTCAGACCGTACGTCGAGATGTGTTTCGGTTCGAGTTCGATGGCTTGCTTGAGCGAATCCCGCCAGGAGTCCAAAGACTGTCCCGGCACACCGAAAATCAGGTCGAGGGAGACATTCGTGATCCCAGCGGATTGCAACGCCCGCACCACGTCGGCGATGCGGCCAGGGGAGTGGTCGCGTTCGAGGACCGACAGGGCACCGGTATCGAATGATTGTGCCCCCAGGCTCACACGGTTCACGCCTGAATCCGCCAGTAGCGTGATTTTCTCGTTGGTCAAATCCGCGGGATTGGCTTCCACAGAGAATTCCCCATCCGTCATAAGCGGAAACCAAGATGTCGCAACAGCAAGGAACTGTCGTAGTGCATTGGGGGGCAAATGCGTCGGTGTGCCACCTCCGAGGAACAGAGTTCGCACGGGCTGCGGTTCGCCCAGCGAAGATAACTCCCGTTCCATCGCCGTGAGAAAAGCCGGGATCAAATCGTCTCGACCGGCGACGACAGTGAAATCACAATAGCCACACCGATGCACGCAAAACGGCACATGCAAATAGGCGGCTTGCGGGGGCATCGGAGGAAAACTCTCTACACGAAAAAAGCCCTAGGCATGTCAACCCAGGGCCATGAATACGAAAATCACGCTGCGAAATTTCGCTAGATATATCTGAGACCGAATTGCGATCTTCTATGTCCACAGTGGACTTTAAGGAACCTTCGGTTTTTGATCTTCACGAGACAGGCCTCGCAACGAGCAAAACCGATCGGTCCTAGTTCGGAGCGGCTGCTCCGGCTTCTTCGATTCCGAGCAATTCCACGTCGAAGATCAGCACCTGATTTGGGCCAATCGCACCTTGCGAACCCGATTTGCCGTAGGCAAGTTCCGGCGGAATGACCAATTGCCATTTGGCGCCGACTTTCATCATTTGCAGAGCTTCGGTCCAACCCTTGATGACCCGGTTCACAGGGAACGTGGCCGGTTGTTTACGATTGACAGAGCTGTCGAAGACGGTCCCGTCGGGCAGGGTGCCATGGTAATGCACTTTGACCACGCTATTGGCTTTGGGAGCCGCACCGGTACCTTGTTTCATGACTTTGTATTGCAGTCCGCTGTCGGTCGTTTTCACGCCCTCTTTCTTCTTGTTCTCAGCCAAGTAGGCTTCGCTTTTGGTCATCGCTGCTTTGGCGATTTCTTCTTGGAACGCCGTGAAAGCGGTTTGAACCTGCTCATCGGTCAGCGGAGAATCTTTGCCGGCGAGTGCATCGCGGATGCCTTGAAACAACGCCGTGTTATCGAAATCGGCACCACGTTGAGCCAGATTCTGGCCGATGCTTCGGCCAACGGCATAACTGACTTTCTTCTTGTTGGTTTCCAGACCGGGGGCATCTTGAGCCTGCAAGCTGCCAACCAACATCAAAGCGGCGATTAATCCTGTGCCAAACCGAATCATACTGTGTCCTTCTCGATTGATGAGATTTTCAGTGGCGAATCAAAATCCCGTTTGCATCTGTGGTCCAAATGTTGCCACTGAAGGGATTTCAACTCATCAACGAACAGTTGTAACAGATTCCGTGCCAAGCATGAAAGGCAACGGGTTTTTGGACAGTGGCTAGAAATTTGCTCTTCTCAGAGTCTTCTTTCCATTTCCGAACTCTGACAATGGGGTGATTGACTGATGAGCTATCGACTGCAAACCGGAGAATCGGTTCCTCAAGCGATGCGTCGCATTGCGAACGAACAAATTGAGAAAGCGATTCATGAACTCGCCGACTCGAATCGAGGGCGTCATGATACGGTTCACCAAGTTCGCAAACGCTTCAAGAAACTTCGTGGATTGGTTCGGCTTGCCCGTCCGGCGATGGGGAAGAAATATCATCAGGAGAATCGTTGGTTCCGCGATGCCGGTCGAAAGTTCTCCCACATTCGCGATGCAGAAACGCTAATCGAAACGGTCAAACGTCTCGAAACGCGAAGCCCGTCACCCATGGAGATCGAAACACTAGGACGTCTTCGAGAACGACTTGAAGACCGTCGCCGAGCGTTGGCCGACGAGGTCAACTTGGATGCATTGCTCGCGGAATTGCGAGCACGCCTGGAGAAACACCGACAATCGATTGTGGAATGGCGGTTTTCCGATAAGTCGTTCTCGGCCGTTCTGGATGGCGTTCACATCACGTACGACCGGGCACGCGATTGCATGCAGACCGCGTTCAAAAAACCGACAGACGAAAATTGGCATCAGTGGCGGAAGCGAGCGAAGTACCACTGGTATCACGTTCGGCTCCTGCGGTCACTTTGGAAACCGGTGATGAAAGTTCGCAGCTCAGAACTCGATCGGTTGGCGGACGATCTCGGCGATGATCACGATTTGGCGGTTCTCATGCAGCGACTCCGCGATCAACCCGAAGAATTTGGCGGCACTGAAACCATGGAGATACTCACGCCGATGGTCGATGCTCACCGCAAAGAACTCAAGCAGTCGGCTCGGCGACGGGGGCGGTTGTTGTTCGCAGAAAGCTCCAAACGGTTCGTCAAACGCCTCAAAGCGTATGGAAAAGTTTGGCAGAACGACGCGGCTGGAAAAAACTGACGGAACTCAAAAAATCGTCGACCACAACGGCTTCGACCATTCGTGATCTGGTCGGTTGGCGAGCGACTTGGTTCGTAAACGGACAATTCATTGGGAGTCAAATCTTGGGATCAGGGTCTGCGTGCGAATTTGGCCGCTGTTTTTATTTCGGCACGGCGACTGCATCGCTCTGCGGACTCGGCGAACATTTTGTCCGAAGGGCATGTTCGACTGGATTCGTTTCTCGTATCACAAGAAGGGACAACTCTAGAGCCAATGGATGCACATATCTACAAGAAGATCGAACTCACCGGCACGTCACCAAACTCCGTTGAGGAGGCCGTTCAGAATGCCATCACGAAAGCTGGGGAATCGGTTCGTGAAATGAAGTGGTTTGAACTATCCGAACTCCGGGGCGATATCTCCGACAACAAAGTTGCCCACTGGCAAGCGACGATTAAGGTCGGTTTCCGCCTGGATGGTTGATCTCCGCGATTGAAAGAATTTCGAGAGAACCTACGGAGTTGTTTGTCTGTCGTATCTTGCGAGGCAAACACCTACAATACGATTCGGAGTGGGCCAGACGACCGCTGCGGCTTCGACGACCGTGTTCATCTTCGGATGAGCGGTTTTGAAGTCGGGGAGGAAAGTCCGGGCTCCATAGGGCACGGTGGTGGGTAACGCCCACCGTCCGCAAGGACCGGGAAAGTGCCGCAGAAAACGAACCGCCGATGGTCAACGATTCTTGAGTCGTCGACACAGGTAAGGGTGAAAAGGTGCGGTAAGAGCGCACCGCGGTCTTGGTGACAAGACTGGCAGGGTAAACCCCACCGGGAGCAAAACCAAGCAGGGCGGAGGACCCAAATTTCGATTTCGGTCCACGGAGCGGCTCGTTCCGTTTTCACGTCCGGGTCGGTTGCTAGAGGCGGCGGGCAACCGTCGTCGTAGAGAAATGGTCGTCCACGACAAAACCCGGCTTATCGGCCCGCTCCGCTTTTCTGTTCTCGACCCTCAACCACACGAAAAAAGCCCGGGAATGACCCAGGCTCAGTGGCAATTTTCGAATATCTCGGGACCGGACCGGCTGCGGTTCGCACTCGTGTCGCGTTCAAGGCCGAGTATTTCTAGGGACACCTACCGCCAATCGCGACACGAAGACTCGACAAGTTTTAGTGTTGTATCCAACCTGGATTGACATGTTCGGATTGACATGTTCGCAATTTGCGATGAGCACGCCAACGAGCGTGCGGTGGAAGTTCTGGAACCCGTCAATACAGAGTGGTTGAACCACTAGTAGCTGTAGCCAAATTCTTTTTGCACGCCGCCGTCACAGCGAACATCGAATTCTGTGTCGCCGTCGTCTTTCTGATCGTAGAAGATGCTTCCCGACAGGTCGCCTTTGAATCCGGTGAAGCCGGTGAAGGAGTAGCTTTGGTTGACGCTGCCAATGGCACTGCCGACGTCTTCCATTTCTTCGTTCACTCCCGTTCCGACCTCGGCCAAGCCGACAACCAGTCCGAGCACGAGAATCGTACAAACGAGAATGAGTTCCGCTGACACGACGAATCCCGCCTCGTCAGCCCAAAGTGTGGTCAAAAGGTTCATGATGTGCCTCATCGTTGGTGACAGGAAATATGGAAATCGATATCGCAAATGGAAGATCGATCGGTTGCTCGATTCGACTCCTGCGATTCTCGTCAATGTCGTGACGTTGATGTCGTGACGTTGATGTCGTGACGTTGATGTCGTGACGTTGATGTCGTGACGTTGATGTCGTGACGTTGATGTCGAGCCGATGCCGCAGTCAACTGGCTTAATGCAGCTCTGTGAGTTGGCAGTGTGATGGACTCAGAATGACACGGCTTCAAAGCGGTCGCATCCGAATCCGAAGACAAATCGGTCTTAGTATTCAGCTTGTGGGATGCCGTTGCAGTTGACGTCGAACTGGGAATCACCTTCGTCGAAACCGTCGTAGAAGGCACTTCCGGTTCCGCAGCCTTTGGCGCCGTGGGGCAAGGCGTATTCGTAGCTTTGATTCAGGCAGCCGACGGCCGAACCGACGTCTTCCAGTTCCTCATTCACGCCGATGGCCATTTCCGAGAGGCCCACGATCAAACCGAGGACACAAATCGTGCAAACCAACACCAATTCGCTCGACACGACAAAACCGGCTTCGTCATTCAGCAAAGCCATGGAGAGATTTTTCATTGCGTTTTCTTTCGAATTGCCGATCCCGGAGGGGAGTCTTGAATCAGGAAATGCCAGCCGAAAAACGCTGACACCCCAAATGTAAGTCGCGAATGACGCCTTGGAGCAACACTGTTCAAAAAAAACAACAATCGACTCGGGTGATTTGATGTAAGTCGTTTTCTCGTAATTGTTTGCGGTGCCGGTTGTTTTTTGGGTACCCACAGGGTCTGCCCTCGGAAGCCCCCGAATTACGCAATCGGCAATGAAAAAACCGCCGACAATCCTGCCGGCGGTTTGAATTCTGGAAGTTGGTGGGAAGTGAAGAAATCACTTCTTATCATCGTCGTCATCGAAGTCGAAATCATCGAAGCCGTCGTCATCGTCGTCGAAGAGATCGCCTTCCATGGAATCGTCTAGCGTTTCAAATTCATCCTCAGCGACCACGCTGTCGCCACCGTCGAATTCTTCGTCCAATTCTGAGCGGTCGAAGCCCTCGTCTACAATACTGCTGCCGAACCCTTCGTCGCCGAAGTCGTCTTGATCGGGTTCGAACTCCTCTTCGACTACGCTGCTTCCGAACCCTTCATCGTCGTCGAACGTTTCGAGCGCGTCGTCGAGTTCATTCTGGTCGATGGCGGCTGTTTCCAGGGAATCTTCGTCTCGTCCACGACGGGACGGCTGAGCGCCACTCACAACTGTTTGCGTGGCCGGTGAGTGATTGAAGAACAACAAAATTCCAATCGGCATCAACGCGACACAGGCACCGGCCAGCAACGAGAGCACCACCACGATTTGCAGGAAGCCCGCGAGTTTGTCGAAACCGGGGTCTTGTAGAATAGCCATCACCAGTAAATACGCCAAAAATCCCGCCGGGATCGCAGCCACGAGGGATACGGCGGTAAAACTCATCTTATTCACGGCGAATACCCTTAGTGAGTCGATGCTTGAAAATCAAATTTTGCGGAAAGGAGTTCTGGATGCGAAGTCCAGTCCGGATGTTTGGGGGAGATACGCACTAATTTCCTGATGTGACATCTCCAACGGACCGGGAAAAGTTCTCGGTTCGTCTCTAATGATGGTACACCAACGAACCGGACATGTCGCAATTTGACTGCCAAAATTTCTGGTTTCGATGAAGACATTTTGCAACCGATCCCCCGAGGCCATCGTACGTTCGGGATCTTTCGGATCGGTCGGCCGACTTCGCACGAAACCCAAGCAAAGTTGGGCTTCTGGAGGTCGCCGGTGAACGGGGAACATCATGTAGGGAAGTAGAGGGCTTAACCGTCTTGGCAGGTTCCACTTAGGAACTTCGCTTCAAATTCTCATGAAAGTCGTTGACGATCGGTTGTATCGCCGTAATAATGCTCATCGATATGACCGTGCGGGATCGAGGGGACCAACCACCCCAACTTTCCGTGTTTTTGGTGTTTCTTCATCTCATCTTTCAACTGCCTATTGAAGCAATAATTGTCGTTCTTCGTGCGAGTAATTTTGGATGCTTCGCTCGAAATCGGCATGATTCATTTCTGGCTTCACTGTTCGGCAGGCATCGAGCTACAACAGACACTTGTGAACTGCGTCCCAATCCGGCGACGGGGATGGATGTCTCTCCAGTTACGGGGAGGGTGTAGCAAGTCGACCTGAACTGGCGAATTGAAATCGTTCCCATCAAAACGAAATGATCACGCTCAGCGAGGATCGTGCATCGATGAGGCCGAGTGAAACCCCATTCTACCTCTAACCCTGGAGAGTCACCTCTGGTGGCACCACAACCGAGTGTGTGACGCATCCACCCACACTGAGTCGCTCTTTTTAAGAAAGCGAAACCCTGCTCATGATGACAAACACTGTAGAATCGATCGAGGAAAAGTCCGCGCCCCGCTTCCCGGAACTGCCGGATCAACTCGAAAAAGATCTCGTTCAAATCTTCAAACTGCTCTCAGACGAAACGCGTCTGCGGATTTTGCTTTATCTCGCCCGTGAAGGCGAATTGCACGTCACCGCCCTTTGTGAACGGCTCGGCCAAAGCCAGCCTGCGGTCAGTCATCACTTGGCCCTGTTGCGAGTTGCGGGTTTGATCGAAGCCCGTCGTGATGGCAAGCATAACTTCTATTCGGTTCGTCAAAATCACTTCCATCGCGTTGTGACGGAACTGTTCGATACGCTCAGCGATCCTCACACCGATGAGTTCCGCTTCGACGATTTCGTCGTGAGCCAAGACCAAGCCTAGTCGGCATTTCGATCAAGTTGAAACGATTCACGGGATGGAGACCGTCTTTCGGGGCGGTCTCTTCCTTTGCGCACCGGCTTTGATCGTTACAATAACTGCGTTGTTCCTGAATCAATTGCTCCGAGTCACAATCGGCCGGGGCATTTTCCGCCTGCCTCAATTGAATCCCCGCTATGTCTCACCCCGCAAAACTGGCCCTTGCTGACGGTAGCGTGTTTACTGGAGTCGCGTTCGGAGCCGAAGGCGAAACGTACGGTGAATCCGTCTTCAACACCAGCATGACCGGCTACCAGGAAATTCTGACCGACCCGTCTTACTGCGGTCAAATCGTCACCATGACGTACCCGCAGATCGGCAACTACGGCGTGAACCAAGAAGATGTCGAGAGTTCCAAGCCGTCGTTGCGAGGGTTTGTCTGTCGGGAACTCTGTCGATTTCCAAGCAATTATCGTTCGGAGTTGTCGCTCGACGAATACTTGAAACAGCACAATGTCATCGGTGTCGAGGGGATCGACACCCGCGCATTGGTCCGGAAACTCCGTATTGCCGGTGTGATGACGGGAGTTCTCTCCACGACTGATCTCGATGATGAATCGCTTGTCAACAAAGCACGACAAAGTCCCGAGTTGGTCGGTCAGGATCTCGTTCAACAAGTGATGCCGGAACAAGCCTCCGAGTGGTCGGAAAGATTGAGCACGCTCGCGCGGTGCAGCGACGAGCCAGACGCTCCGAGCAGCCAATCACACGTGGTCGCGATTGATTACGGGATGAAATGGAATATCCCACGACATCTCCGCGACATGGGCTGCCGAGTGACCGTGGTGCCGGGCACGATGTCGGCGGACGATATTCTTGGCCTGAACCCCGATGGGATTTTTCTCTCCAACGGCCCCGGTGATCCTCGTCCGCTCGAATACGCAGTCGGCACCATTCGGGAGTTGCTCGGCCAGAAACCGATCTTCGGAATCTGTTTGGGGCATCAACTGCTGGGGTTAGCCTCCGGCGGATCGATTTTCAAATTGAAGTTCGGGCATCGCGGGGCAAATCAACCGGTGCTCAACAAGCAGACCGGGCGTGTCGAAATCACCAGCCAAAACCACGGTTTCGCGATTGACGCTGATTCGCTCCCCGATGATGTCGAAGTCACGCACGTCAATTTGAACGACAACACCGTCGCCGGTTTGCGGCACACGAATCATTCGGCTTTCAGTGTGCAGTACCACCCCGAAGCCAGTGCCGGTCCACACGACAGCCGCTACTTATTCAACGATTTTCAATCAATGCTGCAATAAGCATTGAAAAAGTCGAGATCCTGATAGCCGGCGGCTTGCACGATGAGCATTTTCTTTTCATAAGAGGCGAAAACATTCCCTGTGTATTTCGCCTCTTTTGGAAGGAAGTTCATCATGGCTTTGGAACGCACGCTGATTTTGATCAAACCCGATGCCGTCGAACGCCGATTGGCTGGTCGGATTCTGTCTCGGTTCGAGGAGCGTGGCCTGAAAATCGTCGGGCTCAAATTGTTGCAAGTCACGCCGGAACTCTCGAAGCAACACTACGCCGAACACGTTGAGAAGCCGTTCTATCCCGACTTGGAACAGTTCATTACCTCGGGCCCGGTTGTGGCGATTGTTGCCGAAGGCCCGGAAGCCATCAGTGTGGTGCGGACGATGATGGGCAAAACCAACGGTCGCGAATCTGCTCCCGGCACCATCCGTGGCGACTTCGGTATGTCTCGTCAGATGAACCTCGTTCACGGCAGCGACGGCCCCGAAGCCGCCGAGCGAGAAATCAGCATCTACTTCCAATCAAACGAACTCATCGACTACCCAACAAACCTCGATTCTCTGACCTGCGCGGATGACGAGAAGTAATCGTTGGTGTTTTGTGCGATTCAGCACTGATTAACAAAGCCCATGCCTCGAAGATTGCAGACGTTAATCTGATCTTGTTTCGGAGGAATCATGGCTGGATCGCCAGATTTGTCAGCGTTGTATATCAACACATCACTCAAGAAAAACGCGGACGAGAGTCATACCCGGTTGTTGATGAATGCCTCTGCGGGGATCCTGCGGAAGAATGGAGTTGCGGTTGAGCATCTTCATCTCGCTGCTCACGATGTCCCGCCGGGTATTTATCCCGACATGACACAGCATGGCTGGAACACCGATGAATGGCCGCAACTTTGGGAGCGAGTCAAAGCGGCAGACATTCTCATTGTCGGGACACCGCTTTGGCTTGGCGAGGAAAGTTCAATTTGCCGCATTCTCATCGAGCGACTCTACGCTATGTCCGGCGAATTGAATGCGAAAGGACAATCGATCTACTACAACAAGGTCGGCGGTTGCATCATCACCGGCAACGAAGATGGCATTAAGCATACCGCGATGAGCATTGGCTATGCCTTGAACCATCTTGGCTACACAATACCGCCCCAAGCCGATTGCGGTTGGATTGGCGAAGCCGGTCCCGGTCTGTCGTACGGAGACTTAAATGAGGACGGGACCCGAGTCGGTTTTGACAACGACTTTACTCAACGCAACACGACCATCATGACTTGGAACTGTCTGCACCTTGCCCGAATGTTGAAAGACGCCGGCGGTATCCCCAATGAAGGCAACGACCGCAACGCTTGGAAAGCCGGCGAACGCTTCGGCTTTGAAAATCCAACATTCAGTTAGAAGTCATCTGCGTCTACGTCGTTGCGTAGTGTCGCGTGATTAAATCATTCTGCACCCACAGCAATTTGCCGAAGGCGCGGACGGTACGGATTTCTGTGTCTCGGTCGAGGTTCAATCCGAAGATGGTCGCGTTGAAGGCGTCTGCCACGAAGCCCATCAATGCGTTCATTTGCACAAGCGGAATGTCGAGCTGATCACTGCCTGCTTTGGGAGTATGAATCTTGCCGACCATGTCGAGGTACGCAACCATTTTGTCGTTGTACGGGCGGGTGACCAAGGCTTCCAAGTACCTGCCGAGATGCTGCTTGCGGAAGCGAATCATCTCGTGATCGAGCGTGAGTGATTCCAAGCTTTCCGGCGTCTCGCCTTCGTATCCCGATTGCTTCGGGACGAAGTGTCGTTTGGTGGCGTCGTAGTTGAAGAGTTTCTCGTAAACGGCGTCCACCAAAGCCGGCACGAGCGGAGCGAGAAGCGGTGCCGACGCGTGAATGGCTTCGATGTCGTCCTTTCCAAGACCGATAAATTCCGTCAGGTAGGCGAATCGATAGGCGAGATCGGATTCCAGCTTGGCTTCGTCGATGGTTTGCATAGGACTGCTCGGTTTTGGTGGAACTGTTATACTGAATAACAAATCTTAAAGTGACTCTATTGCTTGATCGGATCGTACATCCTCTAATATTGGATGTCAATGTCCAGTTTTAACGAGGGAGTGAATTTGTTTTCACAAACTGTCGAATATGCGCTTCGTGCCGTTGTTTTTCTGGCGAGTGAAGCACCGGAGGCTTCCACGACCAATCAGATTGCGGAAGCGACGAGAATTCCGCCGGCGTATCTCTCGAAGGTGTTGCAGGCTTTGGGGCGGGGTGGGGTCGTTCGCTCGCAACGTGGTGTCGGTGGGGGGATGTCGCTTCACAAAACGCCGGAAGAACTAACGCTTCTCGAAGTCGTCAATGCCGTCGATCCCATCATTCGAATCCGAACGTGCCCACTCGAACTCTCCGCCCACGGCGCGAAACTTTGCCCGCTACACAAACGCCTCGATTCCGCATTGGAGAGCGTCGAGAAAGCGTTCGCCGAGACAACGCTCGCAGATATTCTGATGGAGCCATCCACCAGCATTCCGCTCTGTGATTTTCCCAGCGTGAGCGATCAGGAAGCCAAGTAAAAGAAATTTCAATCGCACGATGGATTGTGAGTTTGAAGCGATCTACCCCGACTTCGTCTGGTGCTCAAATCCAGTTTTCTCTCGTGTGAGTGTTTTTGGGTCGTGTCGGAACCGCTGCTTGACGGTATGGTCGTTGAAAGTGGGGCAGGAACGGGTTCGGGCGGCTCGGTCTTGGAAACAACGTCGCATGAACTATTGGTAAGACGTTTTAGCTGCCTTTCGATCGATGCCAAACTGACCTGAACTGTCCTCGGCAAGATATGCAACCTACAAGTGGAGTCGTCATGACCGATGAAACGGAAGAGTGCCTGAACCCTCATGGGGAACTGGTGTTGAGAACGCTTGCTATGCCCGCCGACACCAATGCCAATGGTGATATCTTCGGTGGCTGGATCATGTCGCAAATGGATATCGCGGGGGGCATTCTTTCCAAGGAAGCTGCGAACCATCCACGCATGGTGACCGTGGGAGTCGAGGCGATGCGGTTTCACAAACCGGTCAAAATTGGCGATGTGGTTTGTTGTTACGGTGCCGTTCAACGGGTTGGGAATACCTCAATCACAATTCATTTAGAAGTCTGGGTCAAGCCGGTCCTTCGGCAGGAAGAGTTTCGTTGCCCCCGGTTCATGGTCACCGAAGCTGACTTTACCTATGTCGCCATCGACGATGCAGGAAACAAAACACGCATCAAGAAAGTCGCTTCGACCACCGTGTGAATTGAGTCGGCGATTCGGATTTGCGTGTCCACAATTCCAGCAGCCAGCGTGCGGTGCTGGTCGACGTCAAGGCGTGGCAGGCGGCGACTCGAAGCGAGCAAACCATCCGGTGCACTGTTGGCTTCGTCGTTGAAAGTTCAACTTGTGATGGTCGGAGTCACGCTGGATTCAAACACTCCGGCCCTTCATTGCGAGCGTTGCTGACGTGTCGACTGACCGGTTCCGCCACCATTTCATCAGCAGGGTACGGCATCAGCAGGCCCCGGAGTTCGTCAGGTTCGTCGTCAGTGAGCCAGATCGTGTAGTCGTCTTCGTGAAGAATGACCGGCATGCGGTCGTGAATTTCCGCGGTCAACGAGTTCGGTTCCGTCGTGATGATTGTGCAAGATTCGGTTGGCCCATCCGGACTCTTCCAAGTTTCCCATAGGCCAGCGAATCCAAATACGGAATCGTCTTGCATGTGGATGTGGAAGGGTTGTTTCGGCGACTTTTTCCCTTTCCACTCATAGAAACCAGTCGCGGGGATTAGACAACGACGGCGTTTGAAGGCCGACCGGAACGATGGTTTCTCGGCGACCGTTTCGCAGCGGGCGTTGATCATGCGGTTGCCGATGGACGGGTCTTTCGCCCATGACGGTATCAACCCCCAACGCGGTTGGAACAGTTCCCGCTCTTGGTCGCCTTGCCGGATCGCCAGCACGTCTTGAGTCGGGGCAATGTTGAATCGGAGTGGCAATTCCATCTGTCGCGGTTTCACACCGAATGTGTCCGCGATGACGGTTAGGTTGGTTCGAAGATTGAAACGTCCGCACATGGTATCCATCGTCTCGAAATTTTGCCTCGAAGTCCAGCGGTCTGACGATGGTTCAAGTTTCGCCCGTGTTGGGAGCTAAATAACGTCAGGACTATCTGTGTGGAGTGGGAGCCACGCTCGTTACTCCTGTCATCTCCCGTGGCGAAAGACTCGAAAATTGCGGTTCGCTTTGGATAATTTGCACGTTCTGGGCTCTGGTTAGTCGATGAGAGAATTGGTTGACGAGAAAATTGGTCGGCATCAACCGTTCCGGAAGCAACACAGATTCGCTAAAAAGCCAGTGACAGGATCGGTCCATCGAAAGGCAAAAACGATGACACAACGGATTGTCAGTATTTCCGGTTTGCGAGGAATCATTGGCGATGGTCTGGAACCGGACTATGTGACGCGGTTTGCCATGGCGTTGGGAACGATGACCAAGGGCGGGACGATTGTGCTCAGCCGTGATGGTCGGGCCAGTGGCGAAATGGTGAAGCATGCCGTTGTGGCCGGTTTGTTGGCGACTGGCTGTCGCGTTCTTGATGCCGATATCGCCTCGACGCCGACCTGCGGTGTGCTGGTTACGCATCACCAGGCAGCGGGTGGTTTGCAGATTACGGCCAGTCACAATCCGGCTCCGTGGAATGGACTCAAACCGTTCCTGCCGACTGGCTCGGTCTTGGACGCTGCGGCTGGGAAACGATTGCTGGGGATCTTAGAAAATGGTTCATTCCAATTGTCGAGTTTCGACGGGCTAGGGCGTGTCGAAACATTGGCGAACCCAGGGCAACCGCATTTGGATCGGGTATTGAAACTGGTCGACATCGAAGCGATTCGCAGCCGTCGATTCAAGGTTCTCTTGGATTGCAATCACGGATCGGGCGGGGTGTTGGGGCCGACTCTTCTGGAGCAACTCGGCTGCGATTTCGAAGTGCTCGGCGGCACACCGGATGGTCAATTCGCACACACTCCGGAACCGACGCGAGAAAATCTTGCTTCTTTCTGCGAGCGTGTGAAGCAGAGTGGGGCGGATGTGGGGTTCGCTCAGGACCCGGATGCTGATCGTCTCGCGATTGTGGACAACACAGGCCGGTATATCGGTGAGGAACTAACACTTGCCTTGTGTGCCGATCATGTGCTCGGTCGTCGCAAAGGTCCGGTGGTTGTGAATGGTTCGACGAGTCGCGTGACTGCCGACATCGCGGAGAAACACGGTTGCGAGTTTCACCGGTCGCACGTGGGTGAAGCGAACGTCGTTGCCAAGATGCAGGCCGTTTCGGCGGTGTTGGGTGGTGAGGGCAATGGCGGGTTGATCGATCCTCAAGTCGGTTTCGTCCGCGACAGTTTTCTGGCGATGGCTTATGTGCTTGACGGTTTGGCTTCTGGGCAGGAATCGGTCGCGACTTGGGCAGATTCGCTACCGCAATACACGATTGTCAAAGACAAGCTGACCTGTCCTCGCACCGAAGTCGAGGCAGCTTGCATTGCGTTGCAGGCGGAGTATCCCGATGCCGCCGCCACGACCGGGGACGGTTTGCGGTTGGATTGGGATGATCGGTGGGTGCAGGTGCGGGCCAGCAATACCGAGCCAATTCTCCGTGTGATTGCCGAAGCTCCTCAGAAAGACGATGCGGAGAAGCTTTGCAGCGATGCGGTCGAAACCGTCCGTGCTGCAGTTGGAATGGAGTAGCTCAGACCAGCAATTGCCAGACAATCGTTGCGATGCCGACAATGGCACAGTAGATCGCAAACCAATGGAGTCGGCCGCGAGCGATGATGGACAGCAGCCAACTCAGCGTCAGCCAGCCAACGATGAATGACACCGCTGTGCCCACGACGAGCGGTCCGATGGGGAAATTCGCACCGGTGGCGTCTCCACCGAGCATATCAGCGGCTTTCAAGACCGTCGCGCCAAGAATGGCCGGGATTGCAATGAAGAAGGAAAAGTTTGCCGCCGCTTCCCGGGTGTAACCGAGAATCAAACCACCGGAAATCGTGCTGCCCGATCGCGAGACGCCCGGCAAAATCGCAAGAAGTTGGAACAGCCCGATCAGCCAGGCGTGGAGCGGTGTCATCTGCTCGAGCGATCGTTCGCCGCGTTCCATCGATCGACTGACTAACAGCAGGAACGCGGTCAAGAGTAGGCAACAGCCGGCAACCATCGGAGTTGCCATACCTTCTTCGAGAAAATCTTTGATCGGTGTGGGGGCGATGATGACCAGCGGTAACGTCGCGACCACAATGCCGATCAGAACCCACCGTTCACGCAGGATCGCCAACAGTCGATTTCGGTAGACCACGAGAATCGACAACAACGTTCCCGCATGCAACGCGACAATCAGTTGCACATTGGCTTCCGGATCGATTTCGCGTCCGGTGAGATTACGGATGATCTCGCCGATGATGACCAAGTGGCCCGACGAACTGATCGGAAGAAACTCCGCGATTCCCTGGACAATTCCCAGGATGATGGCTTCTGCGTAGTCTCCGACGGTCATGAGTCGCTCATCCTTGAGCAAGCAGGATCACAGGAAATCAAGAGAGCATTTTGTTGAGACGTCCGACGGCTTCTTCGACATTGGCTCGGCTGTTGAATGCACTCAAGCGGAAGTAGCCTTCGCCAGCCGCTCCGAATCCGCTGCCAGGAGTCCCGACCAATTCCGTTTTGGTCAGCAGTTGGTCAAAGAAGTCCCAGCTTGGCAAATTGTTCGGCGTTTGCAGCCAAACATACGGGGCATTCACGCCGCCATAGACCGAGATGCCGAGCTTCTCCAGTCCTTCACGAAGAATGGAGGCGTTCTGCATGTAGAAGTCAACGAGTTCCTGGATTTGCTTCTTACCGTCCGGCGAATACGCAGCGGCTGCACCTCGTTGAACGATGTAAGACACACCGTTGAACTTCGTGCTTTGTCGACGATTCCACAATGGGTGGATGGCTTGTTCGCTACCGTCGGCGGTGCGTCCGGTCAGTTCTTTAGGAACAACGGTAAACGCACATCGTACGCCGGTGAATCCAGCTTTTTTGCTGAAGCTGCGGAACTCAATCGCAACCTCACGGGCGCCTTCAATCTCGAAGATCGAATGCGGAATTTCCGGGTCGGTGATGAATGCTTCGTAGGCGGCATCGAAAAAGATGATCGCGTTGTTGTTGCGAGCGTAATCGACCCAGGTTTTGAGTGTTTCTTTCGAGGCGACCGTACCCGTCGGGTTGTTGGGGTAGCAGAGGTAGATCAAATCAACGGGGCGATCGGGCAGGGGCGGAATGAAGTCGTTCTCCGCCGTCACCGGCAGGTAAACGAGGCCGTCGTATTGGCCCGTTTCATTGGCCTCGCCAGTGTTCCCGACCATCACGTTGGTATCGACATACACCGGGTACACCGGGTCGGTGATGGCGATGGTGTTGTCGGGGCCGAAGATGTCCAGAATGTTTCCGGTATCGCATTTGGAACCGTCGGACACAAAAATCTCGTCGGCGGAAATGTCCACGCCACGAGCTTTGTAATCGTTCTCTACGATGGCTTCGCGAAGAAAGTCGTAGCCTTGCTCCGGACCGTACCCACGGAAGGTTTCCCGCGTGCCCATCTCATCGACCGCAGCGTGCATGGCATCGCTGATGGCCTTCGGCAGCGGTTCGGTGACATCGCCAATGCCCAATTTGATGATGTTCGCCTGAGGATTCTCTTCCGCGAACGTTCTGACTCGACGGCCGATCTCTGGGAACAGGTAGCCCGCCTTGAGTTTCAAATAGTGATCGTTGATCCGAGGCATGACAGATTAAGTTGAGTCAGCAGAATGAAAATGAGCCGAGTCAGTCGTCCTAACTCGGCGTCCAAGAATGTTGTTCGTTTGAATTGAACAGCGAAAGTCGGGACGACACGATTTGAACGTGCGACCTCCTGCTCCCAAAGCAGGCGCTCTACCAAGCTGAGCTACGTCCCGATTGGCTATTGCTCGGACACCAAACAGAGTGTTTGTGAGTTCCGATCCGGCGGAATAATAGTCACTACCGATTCCGGACACAAGTCTGGAAAGTCAAGCTTTCCCAGGTTGTGGAATCAGCAGGTATCAAAATTCCACCAGTTGTCAGGGCGTTAACGGCGAATTCGAGCCGAAACCCGTCGACAATTTTTCTCTATCGACTGGTGACTTCCTTGCTCATCGCGCTGAATCGGAGGTATTCCCAATGCCGATAGAGCTGCGAAGTGCTGGCGAGTTCGGCGTGTGGTCCGATACTGTCCACGCGGCCATTGTGCAGCAAGACGACCCGATCCGCCCGCTTCACGGATGAGAGACGCGATGGCAGCAGAATCACGGTTCGGTCCCGGAAAATCCGGTTGTACGCGTCGTCGAGAAGGGCTTTGGTGTCTTCGTCCAACTGGGCAACCGGTTCCTCGATGATCAGCAAGGCCGGGTCGCGGAGCATCGCACGGGCCAGCCCAAGACGAAAACTTTGGCCAGGATCAAGCTGTTCGCCGTGTTCGCCGAGCATCGTTTCGTAACCTTGAGGCAGGTCCAGAATGAACTTGCTGGCGTGCACTTGCTTCGCGGCGGCCATCACATCTTGCAGCGAATGGTCCGACCGTCCGCAGGCGATGTTTTCGCGGACCGTTCCCGTCATCAGGGGGTCCGAACCGCTGACGTAGACGGTTTCCGCTCGCAATGACTCCAGCGTGACCCAGGCGATATCCTGACCATCGAACAGCACCCGACCACCGTTCTCGTTGGGTTCGATAAATCGGGGCAGCAAATACGCCAAGGCTTTCGGTACGAGCGGGTCATGCGAAACCAATGCGACCGAATTGCCTGCCGGAATCTTGAGTTCCAGTTGGTTCAGCAGTCGGCCACGATTCTTCAGAGTGTACGAAACATTCTCGAAGTGGATTCGTTTCGACAATGGTTGAAGGAACTTGGCTCCCACGGCTTGTCCGACGGTCGGAACGCGATCGAGGTAGCGATAGATTCGGTCGGCAATTGTGGCGACATCCCGACGTGCACGGACGGCGTGAAACAATTCCTCCAACGGACGATACATCCATGCGAAGATCGTCATGAGAACCAACGTTGCAGATAGCGACAGTCCGTACGGTGTTCCCGCCGGTTCAAGAACTTTCAGGCCGAGTATGATCAGTACGACACTCACAACAAGGATCACGATGAATCGCGAAATCCACTGCGAACCTCGTTCGCTTCGGCTAATTTGCGATGTGCTGGCTCGATATCGCTCCAGGTTATGTTGGAACTGAGCGGACTCGAATTCGTCCATCCCGTATCCACGGATGAGGCGAGTTTTGTCCAGACCGTCGGCGAGGATTCGGAGTTGCTCCTCCGATTGGCTATCGGCGTAGCGGGCTTTCTGTTGGGTCGAGAATCGTTGTCGTTGCAGCAGGTACCAGCCGAACGCAAGCGGAATGATGCATTGCAGCGTCAATCGCCAGTGAATGGACATCGCCAACAAGAACAGCAATGCCAATGTGAGCGGGTACCGCCCGAAACGCCCGATCCAATCGTAAATCCCTCGACGCACAACTTCCGTGTCGTTCATGAAGATGTCGCGGACGGATTGTGCTTCGCTATCGGTGAGGTCGCCAGGACCAAGTCGCAACCGTTGTCGGTGAATCATCTGCCGCAATCGAACCGCGACCTGCAAAGCGGCGTCGCTGCGAGCTCGACGGGCCAACGTCGCGAACAGCGTTCGCACGAGACCCAAACAAATGCCAATGAACACCAACGCTGCCAACGCCGGTCGATTGGATCGCAGAGAGGGCAACATGCGATACGCGTTGGCGATCAGTCCGCCCCACCAATGATGTCGACTTTTCCAAACCGTGGGCAGCACGCCGGTGTTGTCCAGCGTCATCCGGTATTCGGTTTCGCCGGTGGAAACACGTGGAGCAAGGGCAGCGAAGTTTTCCGGCCCGATAATCGGTTCCAGCTCGGCCCATTCCGTTTCGGCGGTTGCTTTGTTTTCTGCCAGAGTTTGTGTCGGCTGATGGGCCGAGATGACCAATTCGCCACTCGTTTCGAGTAGATCAACAACTAGAAAGATGACGAATAACGCAAGAACCAGACAACAGGTATCCAAGAACGACCAAAGAATCGATGCCAACGCTTTCCCACGAAACAATTCGCGACGTGGGAACAGGCGATCGAAGGAATCGACGGATGCGGGGCTTAAACCTTCCACGAATTCAGCCGTTCTTTCAGGAGGAAATCGTCCGTGGGAATTCAGTGAGTTTTCCGTTGGATGTTGAGGACCTGCGTGCAGTTACCGCGAATCGGTCCTCATCTTCGATCCTAACCCCGAATTGAAGGAAAAGCATCCGTGTTTTCGGGCAAATTCGCGAAACCGCCCGTTGATCAGGCCAGGTCGCGGTCTTCAAACAGGATAAACGCCAACAGGATTGCGGCAGTGGTGTAGAAGACGCAATAGGCCAATGCGGTCCCCAAATACATGGGGGGCACAATTTTGCCGGTGGCGACGATGGCGTCTGTCTTGAATGCTTCAAGCGCGGGCAAAATGGTGGCAATCATGAGGGCCATGAACTTCACGAACTCAAGCTTCGCGAACACCGTCTGAGCCAAAACTGGCGTGAGGTGTCCCACGACGAAAATCGCCATACAGGTCACGATATTGACGATCATCGGTAGTCGAGTGGAAATCGCCACGCTGACGGCCGTCATCACAGCAACTTCCAGAAACACCAACAATGTGCTGGGGAGAACTTGGATGACTTCTCTCAGTCGATCGGCGGCCGTAATGCCGGTTTGCGAACCCTCACGGGCATCGTAACCAACCTTGTAGTAGATCAATGCCGCGAACACGACAACCAAGGGCACGATCAGGAAAATCACGCCATTCATGATGCCGAAGTATTTTCCAGTGATGAACTGTCGCCGGTTGATCGGCTTCGACAACAGCGTCATCGCGGTTTTTCCTTCGATTTCCTCAGAGATGCTGATGCTCGACGTCCAAATGCCGAGAAACATCCCGCAGAACATGATCGTGATTAGCCCGACGTCCTTGAACATCTTCAAATCCTCACCCAACGAGAAGAAGGGGAGGAAAGTGTTCAAGAGCAGGAAAGTCATCGCCAAGAACAACATCAGGAAAAAGATGGGTTGCCGAACGGCTTCTTTGGTCGTCGCGCGGGCAATCACGCCGGCTTGAGTGGTATAGCAAAACGCAATCAGCGTCGCGATCAACCCGACCAAAACGGCCAAAGCGATAATCCAATCCTGGGAAATTCCCTGGAAAAGTTGCGAAACAGCTGTGGAGAAATCGACTTCGTCCATCGATTCGAGACCTCAAGACAGAGAAACAAAGTTCAACGCAAATCAAAAAAGAGGTATGTCTATTCAATCTATCGAGCGTGATCTAACGGGAAAAGCGCAGTCACTGCAGAAAATCGAGGATTCGCGGAACGAAACGCCACACGCCTGAATTTTCTGAACCCAATCAGTATCGAGTGGTGAACGCACGGCACCCGTTTGCCGCTTTCTTCATCGATTCCTCACACGATGATGATTCTTCCGCCTCAATGTAACCGGAGAACCGTTGCCGAACGGTATTGAGAAACCGTTCAATTTCGTCCGCATCGGCTTGGACCAACATTTCGACGGTGCCATCCGTGAGATTCTTGACGTACCCGACGACTTCGTATTTCTGTGCCAAGCGTTCGGTGGTCATCCGAAACCCCACACCTTGGACACGCCCGTGAAACACGATACGTCGGCAAATCTTCGAGTCCGCATCCGACATGTTCTGGCCATCTTGTTGAAGTTCCGTGGTCGAATTCGTTTTGAGTAACATATCCACACCGCTTCTGTCGACAGCCCTCAACCAGGAATTCCCGATGCTGAAGCGTTCTCCATCCGCCGGACGTTCCGGATTCACACTGATCGAATTGTTGGTTTCGATCACAATCATCGCCATTCTGATCGCATTGTTGTTGCCGGCGGTGCAGCAATCGCGGTCGGCCGCTCGGGGTGTGCAGTGTCGGAACAATCTCAAGCAGATCGGTTTGGCCCTCCACAACTACCATGACACGCACCAGGTCCTCCCGCCAAGCAGTACCAGTGATGTCGAGAAGGGCGTGTGGCGAGATCGGCCGTTTCGTTACCACCTCCACAGTTGGGCGAGTTTGATTCTCCCGCAGATGGAGCAAACGAACTTGCAGAACCTGGTGGATTACAACGTCTCGGCTCTCGACCCGGTGAACCAAACGGCGGCGGGCACGGTGTTGCCAGTGTATCGCTGTCCGAGTTATTCCGGCCCGGATTTCAGTGATGATCCGCTCTACACCGACATGGGAAGTCCGTACGCGCTCAGAAATTACGCGGCGATGGGAGCTTCCGACATCGGGAAACTCTGGCAGAACGCGGACGGCGTGTTCTATCCGCTGTCGAAGACCCGCTTCGCCGACATCACCGACGGGCTCTCGAACACCGTGTTCATCGCCGAGACCCGCGACACCGGTTCGGCCGTCTGGATTGATGGTGGAGCGGCCGCCCTCGCATCACGCCGGTACGATTCCACCAACCTCCCCAGCTACGCCGGTCCCGAATTACCGTTGAATTACCAGCCGTATTACGAAGTCGAACGCGATGGCGACGGCAACAAGACCTATCGCGCCATCGACGCACTTTACGGACCGTCCAGCCAACACCCCGGCGGAGTCTTCCACCTCCTCGGCGACGGTTCAGCGCGATTCCTGAGTGAAACCATGAACGCCAACGTGTACGATGCCCTCGCAACCCGAGCGGGTGGAGAAACCGTGGGGGAGTATTGATGATTGCTCGTAGCCGTCTTGTCTAGACAAGGCTTGCTCAAGCCTGCGTGTAAAGAAGACTAATGAGATCAGTAGCCATTTTGCTAGTCGCAAGCATGTCGGTTGTTTTCCAGATTCACTTGGTCGTCAGTAGTCGTGGAACCGAAATACTGCCTCGTGAACCAGGGAGGAAGATACGACATTCCGCCGAACGAACAATAATCAAAGCGTACGTGAATAGTATTTTAAGGACGTTTAATGTCGCCTCTGAATATAAGATGAGTGAAGAAGAGATTGCATCGGAAGTCAAGGCGCAATTGGAAAGCTTTCGAGGTACCATGGACTTGGAAAGGAAGCGCTCATATGTCTCATTTTTACTAGGATGGCCTCTGGTCCTCCATTTCTTGAGTCTTGTCGTCGTTCTGTGGTTTTATTGTCGTAGTTTGCTTGCGGCTGATTGGGTAGAACAAAAACAGTTTTGGTGTCTAGCAGGTACAACGCTTTGTTTAGCTTTATGTATTTGGAACGTGTACGCTTTGCGTTTGTTGATCTCCACAAGTTGAAAGTTGCGGTTTGTTAGTGTCAACGCTCTGATACGGCCTGGCTATGCGTCGGCGCGAAAAGGTGGCTTGTTAGCGACAGCCCGACCACAACAGGTTTTAGTCGCGGGTTCGCATGTCATTAATCAGGTAAACGCCTGGGGATCCAAGATATGATTCGTATGTGCGGTACAGGACTCGTCATCCTTGGATTTCTTGTTTTTGCGGAGACGACCTTGGCGCAGCAGCAACTCGACCAACAGACGAAACAAATCCTCAAGGAAACACTGCAACTAGCGAAGTCGAAAGACTCGTTCGCGGCTTTTGTGCATCTTGAGTCGAGCGGCAAGCCGGAGGAAGTGGTGACTTGGTATTCGTCGCTCGTCCGAGTCTGCTACTACCAAGAAAAGAACGTTCCGTTGATGACGATGTTCGGCCGCCGAGGAATTCAATTCGGACTTGAGCAAGCCAAGCGTGCGGAGTCACCCGAGACAGCAAACACACTCAAATCGACCGCGAAAGAGATCTGCTTCAACGTCGGTGTGAATACGTGGCCCGCTTGGGAAGACGAGGGTATCACGATCACAGCATCCGACATGGCATTCGGCCTCGACGCCGCTCGCACGAATCTGCGACTCGCGATTGAACTCAAACGCGATGCCGTTCCGATGACCGATGCTCATTGGTTAATCGGAGCGCAATTGCTGGCTGCCGGTGAAATCAAGAAGGCGAGCGAGCAATTCACGCAAGCCGCAGAAATCGCGAAGAAAGCAAATCTCACCGATCGCGAATGGATGGCCCGTGGGTACATCGCCATCGTTCAACAAATGGATCAATCTACACGAGCCGATGGTGATGCGGCATTGACAGAAGCCACAAAAAAACTCCGCGACCTCGATACCGAAGACGCGAAGTTCTGGGCCGATCAACTCGAATCTGTCAGCCGGTTCTTTTTGAAGAAAAACTCGTAGGCTGGGACTCGTCCCAGCACATTTTGATACCGAAACCGCACTATTTGCTGGGTCGCGACCCAGCCTACTTCGCGACGTTGTAGACGTTTAGTAAGTTCTGATCGCGTAGGTACAAGCGGCCGTTGGCGACGACGGGGTGGGCCCAGTCGGGCATCGACGTGCTGGGGGTTTTGAAGCGGCCGGTCTCGACGTATTCTTCGGGGTTCGCTTTGACGAGGCACATTGTGTTGTTCTCGCCGAGATGGTACAGGTAGCCGTCGGCATAGGTGATTGATCCCTTACCGGCTCCGCGGGATTGCCATTGAATCTCGCCGGTTTTGAAATCCAAGCAGAGCAGGGTGTTGCTGCCGGTGCCGTAGATGTAGCCGTCAACGTAGATCACACCCCCGTGGTGGTTCTGAATTTTCTTCTCGAACCACTGTTCTTTCGCGGTCCACTTGTCACCGTCTTTAATGAGTTTGACCAGCCCGCCCCCGGTTCCGTATGCGGATGCGCTGAATACGAGATCGTCAATGCAGATTGCGGTCGAAATGTTCGCGGTGCGGTTGGCCGTGCCGTCGTAGCTCCAGAGAAACGCGCCGGTTTCGGCTTCGACACCGATGAGGCGATCCTTCGTGAATTGAATGTACTGCCGCACGCCATGGACTTCCGCGACGATCGCGGAGCAGTAGTGGGCAGCGTCGGTCACATCGGTACTTCGCCAAATGGTTTCGCCGGTCATTTTGTTGAGCGCAGCGATGGTGCCCTCTTTTCCACCGGGAGTGACAATGCACTTTTCACCGTCGATCAGTGGGCTTTCGCTGAAGTCCCAGGTCGGAACGCCTTTCGCTCCAAAGTCGTCGATGAAGTGCTTGTGCCAAACGATCTTGCCGGTCTTTACTTCCAAGCACGCTACCGTGCCACCAGCACCGACGGTGTAAAGGTAGTCGCCGTCAATCGTGGAAGTGCCACGAGGACCGGCTCCGCGTTTGCCTTTCGCGTATGACTTTTTTCCTGTGGGTAGGGGAACGGACCAGAGAAGTTCTCCGGTCTTTTCCTCAAGACAAATGACGTGCTCTTGGTTGTCGCCATTGCCATTTTCGTCGGCCATATTGCCTTGTGTGTAGACGCGACCACCGGCCACGGAAACCGATGAGTATGCTTCGCCGAGATCGTTGCGACTCCAGGCGACTTTGGGGCCACCGGCCGGCCATTCGGTCAGCAGATTGGTTTCGGCGGATCGGCCGGTTCGTTCCGGTCCCCGCCATTGCGGCCAATCACTTGCGGTGGCGGTTGTCGCTGCAACAACAACGATGGCCGCAACAATTCTATTGATCAATCGAGACACAGCAGTTTCCTTCTTGCAGGCGGGGTGAAATGGGTAGGGGTTTCCGATAAACGGTTTCAGCCAGTCTACGGGAAGCCTGCTCTGAAAAAAACTCCACCCACCATTCCAAGAAAGAAGCCGCCGAGGATCACTCCCCGACGGCTTCGCTGTTCGTGATGGAATCCTCGAATGTTGCGAGGACGGTCATCTGGAATGGTTAGTAAATCATGGGTTCTTCGTCCGGCAGTTGCGAATCGGAGGTCACTCGCTTGACCGCAACCACGGTCGAATTGCGTTTTGGATTCTTGAACTTCTGCCAGATGTTCAAAACCATCAATACGACGATCATGGCACTGGCGGCCGTGAGCAGAAATCCCAAAACCGCCCATGCATAAAGACCAGTTTCCGCCATATTCACCGTATACTGAGCCGAAAAAATCGGCAGCGGCAGGAAGAACGCACAGTTCCAATTCTCTGGAATCAGACGACCGTTAATACTGACTTGCAACGCCAGAATTGCCACGTGAACGATACTCAAGACCGCCAACATTGCGAATGGCAACGCCCATACCTCGGTGGCCGCCAAGATAATCGTGAGCGGCAAACCGATCATCAGCAGTATGACCGCCAAGTGACCCGCCATCAGTTTTACATAAGAATTGTTCAAATATTTTCGCATCACGCACCTCCCCATCAATGAAGAGAGATTGGCCATGAAAGGCCGGTTTGTCTGTCTTAAATTTGAAGTAGTAAAAGAGTTTCCCTATGTGGTGTTTTGTGGACGACCACACCCTCTACTAATAAGAACGTATTCCCGGTTCAGAGGTTCATGGGAAAATTAAAAAGAGATGGGGCGAAAAAAAGAAAAGCGTCCCGAACAAAATGCTCGAGACGCTTTCGTGTGCTTCGGAAAGAGTGCGGGCCAACGCCCTTTCCTCCGCGTTGATATCTCTTAGCTGCACGTTACGTACCGTTCTGAGGTGTTTGTTTGGTCTTTGTTCGTAAGGTTTTTACGTGAAAGGGTTTGTGTTTTCTGGATTTATTTTGGGGCTCTTGAGCGAGGTTCCGGAAGGTGTTGCAAAATGCCCTGGTGATTCGTTTTGATCGGTTTGAAGTTGTACAACATGCGTGACGGGCAGTTTTGGGGATTGGACGTCACCAAGGTGAATATCCTTGACCATGTGCGAATTTCTACGGAAAATGCTGTGCGTCGCGATGATACTCTTTGTTTGACCGAATCTTCGGTCGAATTTCATGACTTCTACAATGGATAGGCCAGACCGGTGACAGATGAGAACAATCCGGATTATGTTCTGGTCACTTGTCGAGTGTGTGGCACGCGGATGCACCCGGATCTGCGAGAAACCGCCTACGAAGTGAAGTGTCACGACTGCTTTACGCCGGCTCCTGTGCCATCACGAGCGGAGGTCATCGCAAAGCTGCCGAAGGCGAATCGGCAGAAACCAGACGTGGGCACCTATAGTTTGTCTTTGCCGCCGGACGTGCGAGACAGCCTTGAAATGTCGGGCTACGGGGCGCCGTCTCCTGTGAATGAATCACCCCGGTTGCCAGTTGGGAATTTGTCCGAAAATTCGCCACCGGAAGACATTACATTTTCGGAATATGGATTGGATGACGAATCTTCCGGTGTCGAGGCGGAACCGGTCGCGGAACCGGATCGAAACGCTTTTGTCGTTCGCTGTCCCTCTTGCGATACTCCGTTCGCACCGACTTTGATCAATCAACCACAGATTGTTCTTTGCCCGGAATGCTTGGAAGACGTTCCCGTCCCGGCCGAATCCGAGGTGCCGAAGCAGACAACCAAAAAAAGGATGTCGCGTCGAAAATCAACTCCTAAGCAATCAGTGAGTTCTTCGAGTGACGCGGTCTTCGATGCTGAGGAGATCCCGTTCGAAGCGGAAGCTCCGAAGTCGCGAGCGAATCCCTCTCGACGACGGACACGGAAGAAAAAACGAAAAACCGCCGAGCGGTCGGATCGGGATTCCACAGACGATTCTCGAAATCCGACGACGACCAATCGTGAGGCTGTCGGCCGAGTCTTCGATCGGATGGCGGAAATTCGGCAAGTCGGAGTTGCCCCGCCGCCACGTTGGACGTTCTTTTCCGGAACGCTCAGCTTTCCATGGCGTCCGGAGACTTGGTTTCGATGGAGTGTGTTGTCGGTTGCACTGACACTCTCGTTGCTGTTGATGACAGCCATGTTCTTGCTGTACAGCACGCAGCAGCAAGGCGGCATTCTGGGCGTGGCGTTTCTCGCGATGCCCACATTTTGGATTCTCATGGGGGCTCTCGCTTACGCCGCTTCCGGTGGGTTGTGCATTCTGATCGAAACCGCCAGCGGCAGCGATCGCATCGACGAATGGCCCGAGCGTGATTGGAAAGAGTGGGCCGGTTCGCTGGTTTTTGTCGTCTTTCAATTGTTCGTCGCAAATGTGATGGCGTTTTTCCTCGGGCGGTTGATCGGCATGTTTCTTGGAACGCCTTGGGCCTGGACGGCGTTTGCGTTCTTGTTGATTGCGCCAGTGGTGTTGCTGTCTTCACTCGAAGCCAATCACCCGCTGACCCCGCTCACCGTGCCAATTCTCCGAACGCTTATTTTCTATCCGCAGGGGTGGTTGCTGTTTCACCTGGTGACTGGCGGATGGGTTCTCGGCATGGCTCTCGTTGGTGAGGCTTTGTTGGCGTATCCGTTTTTCGCGGCGTTCTTGCTTGGGCCGATGTTGGCGGCGTTCCTGATGGTCTATCCCCGAATGCTTGGTCGTCTGGCCTGGGGAGCATCCACAATGCTCGCAACCGACGACGAGTCCGACGAAGACCCGCCGGAATCCGACGCTCCCCAACGGAAGAAAAAGCGACGCAAAAAGAAACGTCTCCCGCCGCCGAGCGAATAGGACAGTTCGGGTACGCCGGTTAGAGCGAATCGAACTTCTTTGCCGCTTCTACGGATTGGTTTTAGATTGGCTCTGCCAATCCGCGCTGTGGAAGCGTTGGTCGGCGTATTCAGGAACGGGATGTGAAGTCTTTGATGGGTGGAGCTTCCGCAAGGGGAGTTCTGACACGCGAATTGATCGACACCCTAGAGACGCCGGCTCCCCAACTTCCTTCCATACCATGATTTTCGCGACGGGGGCTGGTGGCACCGTTGTTGAGTAATCAATATGCAATCACCAGCTTACAGTACGCAGTACATGTTGTTTGACGATATTCGTCAACAACATTTGCCCGAGCGTTTCGATTGGTTAACGCTAGCGGAGCGACGAGAATGCGAACGACTCCCCGATTCCGAATCCCGTGAGCGTTGGAGGATTGGTCGTTGGGTGGCCAAGCAGGTCGTTCAAGATTCTCTCGCGACAATCGAACAACGAAACGCCAGCATTGAGATTCTTTCTCGGGACGCCACGGGCGGCCGAATCCGCCCGCAAGTGCGAATCGATGGCCAATTGAAGCCGTGGGGATTGTCGATCGCCTATTCCCCAAAATCGGTACTCATTGGGTTCACACGCGAACCGGGATTCCGAATCGGCGTCGACTTAGCCGAACCGCTCCAATTGGCCGCGCAAAGTTTGGTCTTTTGGTTTGGGGAACGGGAACGAACTGCAATTCAAGAAGGAAATTGTTGGCGAACCGCTCAGATTTGGGCGATGAAAGAAGCGGCGTACAAATCCTGTCATCGTGGAGAAAGTTTCGTACCGCGACGTGTCGAAGCGGTGCCGATTTCTGGTCAACAATGGCATGTTCATTACGATTCTTCGCCCGCCGTGTACATTCCGCATTGGCGACTCGAAGAACGTGATGGACTTGTATTGTCCACCGTATTGGCAACCGATCGACTGCAACCACGCCGGCAGCAAGTTCATACCGAATCTCTTGATTCGCCCGTGAGTCAGCTTGTTTCCCGGTCCGCGTTTGCACCGTAGCAATGGAATTCAATCATTATGGTCAGGGGGCATAACGTTCACTGAGAGAGGTTTCTGGATCGTCGCAGCGGGTCCTGTCCCATGGACGCCAGGAACCTAAATTTTTTGAGTTCACCGCAGATTCAAAGGGCCGTCATGCGGTCTGGTAGGACGCCATTCAGCCCAGGTTGGGGGCGTCGCGTCTTTTGTTGAAGAAACCGTCAATCTTCATGAATTCTTGACAACTCGCTTGACCACCAAAGATGCCGGTCTTTACTCTCTGGACTGTCAACGTCGATGTCGTGAAACCGAGAATGAACGTGGGTTCGATCGACGGTCGTAACCTTCCGGCATGAGGACATTTTCCCTTGCACAATTTCCGTCTTTTCGGTCTCGACGGCTCACGTGTGTTTGCTCAGCATGTGTCGCGTTTCCTCGATGAACCCGTGTCGAGCCATGTCGAGCAGCATTTCGAAGATACCGAACCATATATTCGCAGTAACGTCAACGTTCGCGGGTGCGATGTCTACGTGATTTCGTCTCTGTACGCCGACAGCAACCAATCGGTTGGCGAGAAGTTCGCGAAGCTGTTGTTCTTCCTCGGTTCCTTGGTCGACGCGTCCGCGAAACGTATCACCGTGGTCGCGCCGTATTTGCCGTTCGCGCGTCAGGACCGCAAAACCGAAAGTCGCGCTCCGATCAGCATCAAATACTTGGCACAATCGCTGGAAGCGGTTGGAGCCAGTCGGGTGTTGACCATGGACGTGCATAATCTTTCTGCGTTCCAGAATGCTTTTCGCATCCCGACCGATACGCTGGAAGCGAAGAATCTCATCGCGGACTTTCTCTGTGGTGTCGATGCCGGTGGACACAGCCAACTTCCGGTGGAAGCTCACGCACCGGACCCACTCATCGACAATCCGGACAATCTGGTTGTGCTGGCTCCGGATAGCGGGGGAATGGGTCGGGCCAAACGCTTCCGGAACGCCTTGGAAAGACGCCTTCGAACGCCCAACCGCATCGATGTTGCGTACCTCGACAAAGAGCGACTCAGCGGAAGCGAAGTGGCCGGCAGCAAAATCGTGGGGAACGTCAAAGACAAACGAGTGATCATTCTCGACGATATGATTTCCAGCGGCGGTACGATTGCGATCGCCGCCGGTGCCGTTGCGAAACACGGTGGCGAAGTCTGGGCCGCTTGTGCCACGCACGGTCTGTTCGTTGGGAAAGCGAACGAAAATCTCTCGCAGATCGAACGGGTCATCGTCATGGACACCATCGACCCGTTCCGACTCGACCGCGACGCCTTCGCGAACCGACTGTTCGTAATCCCAACGTCAATGATGTTCGCCCAAGCGATCCGCCGGACCCATGAGGAAGGTGGTTCGATCAGTGAACTGCTCAACTGAACGGTCATCGCTGAGTGCGGTTGTTCGGATTAGTGAAGTCGTTATGATCACGCAATGTGTGCGTTGATGTCAATTTGACTTCTCGTCTCGATACAACTGACGACACCCGACCGGTGGGGCGTGGCGAATGGATTCCGAAACCCTGTGGACGACATGGGACGAGTTGCCTTGGTTTGCCCGCGCGGATGGAAGTGGTGTCGCACTTGCGGTCGCAGATCAGTTGTTGCAAGCAGCGACCGAAACGCAAAACGTCGCTGCATTCCTCGAAGATGAACTTCCCATGATCGCGACTGAGTTCGCGGTCCAATGGATCGCGGTTTGGAGCGAGACGCCCGATGCAGGGTGGCAGCCGATCGCACAATGTGGTCGGCAAGCACCGGGCGACATTCCCGAACATCTGCTTTCTGGTTGTCGATCACGACAAGCAGGCGGTTGTTGCGGTCTGGAAAAACCGACCGGTTGGACGTTGATCGTCGTGCCAACCTGTGACACGCCCACGCCACAACTCTTGGCACTCGCGGGACGTCACTTGAAAGCGGACGACTTGCCGATGGCGGTTGCGGTCGGTCGGTTGCTCGGCGCGTGCTGCGAGATTGCGACGATGGTCGAGCAGTCGCGACACATACCCATCGCCGACGGACCTATGCAGCGGTCGCATCGGCTGTCGTTGGAAACTGTTCGCGACGAAACCAAGCTCATCGGCAACAACCCCAGTTTGGTGGCCTTGCGGAAGACGATTCCCGATCTGGCCACGTCGGAATTGCCGATGTTGCTGGTCGGGGAACACGGAACGGGCAAGTCACGAATTGCACGGGCCATCCACATTCACGGACCGCGAGCGGCGGCTCCGTTTATTTCGGTTCCATGTGCCTCGCTTTCGCCTTCGAAGTTGGAAGCGGAACTGTTCGGGCAAGACAAAGGGTTGCGGGAGGATGAACGAACGCGTCCCGGCTGGTTCGAGCAAGCCGAAGGCGGCACACTGTTCTTGGATGAAGTCGGTTCGCTCAGTGGAGCGGCCCAAACGCAACTCTTGGAAGCGATCGAGCGGCAGCAAATCCGACGGGTCGGCGGGACACAACTGATTCCGGTCAATGCACGAGTGATCGCCGCCACCAGTGACGAGTTGCGAAACCGATCGAACGGGGCAAGCTTCCGCGACGATCTCTTCTTTCGATTGTCCGTCGTCACTCAACGGTTATTGCCACTCCGCGACCGGCCCGAAGACATTCTGTTGCTGGCGGAGTACTTCGTGAAAGAGATTGCCGTGAGACTGCGGCGGTCGCCCATTCCACTCACCTCGGATGCCCGACGACGGTTGCAAGAACACGTCTGGCCGGGCAATATCCGCGAACTGCGAAACGTGATGGAACATGCGATGCTGAGGGCGACAGGCGATCGCTTGCAGGCCGTCGATCTAAATTTGCAGACCCCGTCGGAATCCTCGGCGACGGTTTCGATTCCACAGGCCAATTTGAAAGACGCGACGCAGCAATTTCAGCAAGACCACATCCGCCGCATCATCCGCCAATGCCAAAACAATATGAGCACCGCCGCCGAATCGCTTGGGCTGCACCGCTCGAATTTGTATCGCAAGATGCGTCAACTCGGGATGGAAGAGGCCGATGATGATTGAGCGCAATTAACTCAGGCGAAGTCTTCACCAGTGAGACGGCGATAAGCTTCGAGGTATCGTTCACGGGTTTTCTGGACGATCTCGGTGGGCATTTGCGGCGGTGGACTGTTCTTGTCCCATGTCGTGCTTTCGAGCCATTCACGCACGAACTGTTTGTCGAAACTCGGTTGATTGCGTCCCGGTTGGTACCGATCGATCGGCCAGAAGCGGGAACTGTCTGGCGTCAGCACTTCATCAGCCAGCAGCAATTCGCCGTCGATTTGACCAAACTCGAACTTCGTGTCGGCCAGAATAATTCCTGCTTCCTGGGTGATGGCGGCGGCTTTGTTGTAGATGTCGAAACTCAGATCACGGAGTTTTTCTGACAACTCACGACCGACTCGCGATTGCATCTCTTCAAACGAAATGTTGAGGTCATGACCACTCTCGGCTTTCGTCGCCGGGGTAAAGATGGGTTCGGGAAGTTGGCTGCATTCCACCAGTCCCGGCGGCAACGGAACCCCGCAAACCGTCTGACTCGCTTGGTATTCCTTCCAGCCCGACCCCGCCAAGTAGCCGCGAACCACACATTCGATCGGGACGATGTCGACCCGTCGCACGACCATCGACCGACCTTCCAGCGATGCCAAGTCCGTGCCGGATGGGAGTGGGAGATCCGTCAGGTCAGCGTCGAGAAGATGGTTCGGCACTTCCAGCTTGTCGAACCACCATCGACTGAGTTGCGTCAGCAGTCGTCCTTTGTCGGGGATGCCATCCGAGAGAATCCAATCGAACGCGCTGATTCGGTCGGTCGCCACAAGCAGAAGTTGGTCACCGAAGTCGTAAATATCACGGACTTTGCCCCGATGCGGCGTGAGTCCGGGGAGGTTTGTATTGATCAGTGCAGACATAGGGAACTCGTTGCTGGGATTGTGAGTTCCTCTTTATATGGCAAGCGTTGCCGGAATGTGCAAGCCCGACCGGCGAGCGATGGCACAACTCGCGTTTTCAGGCGGAATCGGTGGGTTCCGTGCGGTTGACGACCGCCGTCGGGCGATCAAGCACAACAGGTTCCGCGTTCCGAAGATGACGGACTCGCTCGCCAAGAAATTCAGCGAGCAGCGTAAAGTCGATCGGTTTGGAAAGGTGAGTGTCGAAGCCGCTCTGCTCGGCCTTTTCTCGGTCACTTGGTTGGCCGTAACCCGTCAAGGCGACCAGATGAATGTGCTCATTCGCAGGGTCGAGACGAATGGTCTGTGCGACTTCGTAACCGTCAATGCCCGGCAAACCAATGTCGATGAACATCAGGTCTGGTGAGAAAGACGAGAGCAATTCGAGCCCACTCGTCCCGTCTTCAGCCGCTTCGACTTCGTAGCCTTCCATTTGCAGGAGGGACCGCAGCATTCTGCGGACATCTTTATTGTCCTCCACAAGAAGGATTCGCAACGTCTTGGGAGTTTCCGTGAGACGGTCGAGGACCGGCTCGTCCGGCAATTCCGCGCTTAAGGGAAGATGGAGGATGAATTCGCTGCCGGTTCCTGGTCCTTCGCTGTGAGCTTCAACCATTCCGCCGTGGAGTTCGACAAGGCTGCGAACCAACGACAGTCCGATGCCAAGTCCACCGTCGGAGCGTGAAAGCGAGGAGTCGATCTGGGCAAACGGCTCGAAGATATCTTCAAGTTGATCGGCGGACATGCCCACGCCTTCATCTCGAACGGCAATCCGGACGGATTGCCCCATATTCTCGACATGGAGCAGAACCGATTGGCCGCTTTCGGAATATTTGGAAGCGTTTGAAAGCAAGTTCACTAAGACTTGATGCAGACGAACGGTATCGGCTTCGATGGATAATTCTTCTTCGGGGAAATCAACTTTGAGCGTTTGCTCACGCTCGGAAAACATTCCCGCGGTGGCTTTCACGGCGTCATCCAACAATCCGCGGAGTGCGACGCACGTTCTTCGGAGCTCAATTTTTCCTTGGGAGATGCGTGAGACATCCAGGAGTTCCTCAAGAAGCCGAGTCATTTGCCCGCATTGGCGTTCGATGACTTCCCGGGCCTCATGGAACATCTCCAAAGTGATATTGGGGCGAGCCATCAATCGGGCGGCGTTCGAAACTGCCGCCAATGGGTTTCGCAATTCGTGGGAGAGCATTGCGAGGAAGACATCACGCCGCCGCACATCTTCTTTGGAGCGATCTTCGGACTGTCTTCGTTCGGTGACGTCGCGAAGCATTGCCAAATAGGCGGGTTCTCCCTGCCATTCGGTCTTGGTCACCCGCATTTCCGCAATGCGGTGCGGAAGTCCATCTCGGAGGATTGTAATCTCCGTTCGCTCGGTTGCGGCGACGGGGATGCCGAACGCATCACCAAGCAGGGCATCACGCGGCGTTGCCAGGAGTTTGCGGGCTGCCGGGTTGGAGTAGCAGATTTTTCCTTCGAGATTAATGACCAGAACGCCATCGCCCGACCGATCGACAATGCTGTGAAACGCGTTGTTGCACGTCTGCAAAGCACGTTCAAGATCTGCAATGCGGGCGGCATCGTCGCATCCAGAGCGAGACCATTCCCACGTATCGCCTTCTCGGAGATTGGAACGCCGCATCGTGCGGCTCCTTCCTTCTATCGCATAAAACCCAGTACTAATGCCCAACCTTGATGGGTAATGGAAACTGAATCGAATCAGGATGAGGTAGCAATTTCGGCTGACGAAGCTGGTGTATCAACACGACGTCGCCAATGTTATCAATCGGAAAACATCCCATAGGTGCAGTGTGAGTTATTGTTCTTCGACAAGCATCCATTCCTCGAGAATCTCACGGCAGTTGTTGAGATCTCCCACGATTCTTCGTTCCGGTGCGGGAGATATTTTGACTAACGTTGGCGTCGCATAGACGATGTGTTCCCGCGCTGACTCGGGTTTCGTGGAAACATCGATGACCTCAAGTGCGTAGGTCTGGTCCGTGTTGAGCCGATTTTCTATGGCTTCTCGTAGAGACCGAACCATGCACTCGTGGTCGGAATCGAGGCGAGAAACGTAGAGCGTTAGGGCGAGTTCGACTGCCCGATGACGGCGGACGTTCATTTTTCAATGAATGCTTGGAATTCGGCCCAACGCAAAAAGGTTGAAGTCACGAAGTTCTCGGTAGTCCGAGAGCTGGCATCTCAGACGTCTTGGACGCCCGGATAAAGGTTACGATACCAAATCCCGAGCCATCTCGCGGGCGAGTTCTTCGGGGTCAATCGGTTTGTGGAACCAGCGATCGATTCCTTCGGGGCCGGTTTCCACGCCAAGTTTCATTGGCGAGGTTCCGCTGACCGCGAAGATTTTCAGGTCTCGAAGAGCAGGGTGCTGGCGGATTTCGCTAATGGTTGTTGGACCATCGACATGCGGCATGAGCATGTCCATCAGGACAACATCCGGACGTTCGTTGTTCAAGAGGTAGTCCAGAGCTTCTCGACCATCACTTGCGGTAATGATTTCGAAGCCGGCCATTCGCAGAAAACCAGCGAGCAGCGATTGCTCGTTCTTATCGTCTTCGACCAGCAATGCAGATGGCGGAGTGGCAGTCGATTCTGGAGCGGGCACTGCTTTCGGCTGAGGTTGAAGCACCTCGGTTTGCAGCAATTCCAGTTCTTGAAGCAGGGTCCGCACGGTGGATTCCGCGTCGTCGAGCATTCCGGCGTCAATTTGCCGTCGGAGCAATTGCGCAGCGATATTCGTGCTGTTGAGATGGTTCCGAACTTCATGCGAAGCTTTGCCGAGCTTTTCCAACTTTGGGTGACGTTGGAGGGGGATCGACAAGCTAGGTGTTTCGGACGTCACGCCTTCTTTTTCAGCAATTTCGTGACGAAGAATTCGGACTTCAGAAGGGGCATCCACACCGATTCGGGCGCGGGAACCGTTGATTGCAACAAGTTCGACAGTGATTCCCACCTCGGGAAACACAATCCGTTCATTTTCGCGACGTGTTAAGACAAGCATCGTGGGTCTCCATACCAAGAATACAAATCGTTGAGAACAATCTCACGATCAGTCGATGTCGGACTTGTGAATCGAGGGATGGTTGCCTTGGTGTGCGGGGGGGCTTCACCAAACGCAACACCGACATTCCTGTCTCAGCCGGTTGGAGATGAGGGCGTTCTCTGCCATTCAGTCTCCACCGCATCGGTTCACTTCCGGCTTCCTTGCTGGAAAGTGATGCGTTTTGCACGTCCTTGTGCAATCAGCTGTCACGAGTCAACCGTACCTTGTATCGAAAATCAAATCGTCCTGCAATACCAAACCCGGTTTTTTTCGATATGTTGATCATAGGGATTGCAAGGGTTCATTTGATTTTATGGAGAATCGGTGGCATCGTCCTCGCTCGTCTCGCTTTGGACGGAAGGTTCTTTCTTGAGTTGCACCAGGATTTCCGGGTCGGCGTATTTGTCGGGATTACGATTCCAGACCCGTACGGAATGCTGATCGAACAGATGGATTTGATGGTGATCGTAAATGACGACTGGATCGAGAATCGACACACGTCGCGTGGGATTGATCGGGCAGAATTGCTGTTTCAATGGCCGCACGGGAAGGTTCAATCCCTTGAGTTGCGGCAAGGTTTTCTTGTCCAAGTAAGAATGCGTGTCGCGAAGAAACCTTCGAGCTGCATCGTCACTGCTGAAATAAATTTTGATGCCCTGATACCGCTCGACACGACTACCGGGAAACACACGGCGACTGGTGTAAACCGGACAATACTCCTGTTTTTCAACTCTCGCGGTAAAAACAAAACGGTCCGCAATGCTGACGTCGGCCCAACTGACGACAACGCAAAGGGCAAGCAATCCGGTTTTCATGGTGTGGTCGATATTCAAAGTTGTGGGAAGTTTTTCATGCACGGGTTCGGCAAACGATTCGTTTGAGTATAATCAACACGTTGAGGAGACTGGTGCGTTGATTCAGCAAATCCACGAGATTTCCGTGGAGGACGGAGACTCCTCACTTTAGCAACGCCCAATGGACGCATGCGAACAAGACGGAAACCATGTCGTTTTTTAGTCCTAATCTGTTCTTGAATCCTGGATTGCTCGCGGGGGTGGCGTTTATTGCCGTGCCGATCGTGCTGCACTTTCTGCTCAAGAGTCAGCCGAAGCGGTTGCCCTTTCCGGCATTGCGATTGCTGCAGAATCGTCGCAAACAAACCGTTCGGCGTTTGCAGCTTCGGCATTTGTGGTTGCTCTTGCTGCGAGTTTTGGTGATCGCATTGTTGGTGTTGGCGATTGCACGGCCATCATTGCCGGCAGCGAATTACAGTCTGACGATGACTGAAGCCGCTGTGCTGGCGGGGATTGTGTTGCTTGCGGCCGGAGTGTATCTGTTTTTCGTACGGCGATGGCAAAGTCAACGGCTGCCACCGCAGACGTTTGTGTACCGTCGCTCCGTATTGCGTGGCGGTGTGGGGACGATGGCACTCATTCTGTTTGCGTTGCTGGTCGCATGGCCATACCAACGGCGAATTGCCGCCGAAGTCGATGCCCCGGTGGCGGAACTCAAAGACAATCTCCCGGTCGCCGCTGTGTTCATCTTTGACACCAGCGACAGCATGCGTTACCGCTTCAAAGGGGAAACCCGGTTGGAAGCGGCTCAAACGGCGGCGGCGGATTACCTCGAAGAACTTCCACGGGGCAGTCGCGTTGCCGTGACAAGTTCCCAAAACGAGGAGCCGCTGGTTTTTCGAGACGATTTGGTTGTCGCCAAAGATGATCTCAACATGCTGACGCCGCGAGCAGTCAGTGTTCCGCTGAATGAACGTGTTCGTGCGGCGGCGTTGGCACAAGAGTCGGATCGGGGGCGATTATTGGAATCGGTTGCGACTCCGGCGATGGAAGCAGATGCCGCTTCGCAGTCTGATCGGTATTTGCGGGAGATTTATCTGTTTACCGACGTGGCCGCTTCCGGTTGGCAAACGTCAGGAGCCGAACAGCTCAAAGCGGAGTTGCAACGCCTGCCGTTTGTGCATGTCTATTTGATTGATGTCAGCGTGGCCGATCCGGTGAACGTCGCGGTCTCGAAACTGGAACTTTCCGACGAGACGCTATCTGGTGGGGAGTCGTTGACTGTGGATGTCACGATGAAAGCGGACGGGCGACAACCGCAGTCCCGCACTGTGGAAATTCGCACGACCGCTCCCGGCGGTGAGGAGGCGACCAAACGCAAACGCAGTGTGACCATTACACCCGGCGAAGCCGTTGTGGAGTCGTTTCAGTTGGACGACCTTTCTGGGGCGTATCTCCAAGGACGTGTGATGGTGACGACCGGCGACCCACTCGATGCCGACAACGAACGCCACTTCACCGTGCGAGTTCAACCGCCGCCGCGAGTGTTGATTCTTTCCGGAAGAGACGGGGAGGGCGATTACCTTCAGGAAGCACTCGCACCGTCGCGGTTGGCGGAGTTGGGCCAAGCACCGTTTCAAGTCGATCAGTTTCAAGCGGATTGGTTGAATTCGCATCGCGATGATCTGGGCCAATACGATGTCGTTTGCTTGGTGCATGTGCCCGGTTTTCCCGAACCGTCGTGGCGAGCGTTAGAGGAGTTCGTGCGACGCGGCGGCGGCATGGCAGCGTTTTTGGGAATGCGAAACGTCGAGGATTCCGTTTCTTGGAATTCCGTGACGGCTCAGGAATTCCTGCCTGCGGAACTCTCCGTGATTCATCAATTCGATCCACCGGAATCGTTGGCTCTCGATCGTGCGGGACATCCGATTTTGGATCGGTTATTTGAACTCGATGGTGTCACCGGATTGTCGTCGCGGTATGTGGAAAAGTGTTGGAGTGTGGAACCGCATGAAGAAGCGGTGGTGCTCACCTCGTATACCCGCACCGATCTCGGTCGCCCCGCGATCCCCGCCTTGCTGAGTCGACCGCACGTTGCCGGGAAAACTGTGATGTTGACGACCGCCATCACGCCGCGAGGATGGAGCAACATCGCCCAACCAAGTTGGCAGTTTCTCGTGTTCGCTCATGAAATGATGCAGTACCTCAACGCTGGCGACACGGTCGAAGTCAACGGAACGGCTGGTGAGGAAATCGTGCTACCGTTACCGGACGGCGTGACGCTTTCGGAATACATTCTTCGCAAGCCGGATGGTGCACAGTCGGTCGTGCCTGTCGAAGGTGACGAGAATTGGCTCATCGTGCCCGACACCGATGTCGTCGGTTCCTACACCGTTCTGAGTTCAGAACCGGAGTCGAAATTTCGCACCGGTTTCAGCATCAACCGACGCAGCGAAGAAAGTGACCTAACAAAACTCACGTCTGAAGAGTTGGCCACGTTCTTCGGCGAAGATGGTTACCGGATTGGCACGAACTTTGAAGACTTGGAGCGGATGATCACGGTCGGTCGGTTGGGGCAGGAACTCTATCCGCACGTCCTGACGATTGTGATCCTTGTGTTTTGTCTTGAGCATCTCGTCGCGAATCGATTCTATGGTGGCGATTTGCAAACCGAAGGTTAAACCATTTCCGTTAGGAATTTTTGAATCAAGCCGTCGAGTGCGTCAAGATGTACCCGACCGTTTCAATCATCATCGCGAACCGGAATCACCGAAGCCCTCATGACGTTGCACTTCAATCCGATTTGGTCTTGGTCGAGTGTTCTGCTGACAGCCGTCGGACTGATCGCGTTAGTGCTGCGGACCTATCCGCCGCGAATTCGGCATCTGCCCCCGCTCTGGCGACGATCGCTACTCAGTTTGCGGTTGCTCGTGGCATTGGTGTTGATTCTGGCGATGTTCCGTCCGGAGTTGCGGCAACAAGATGACAATGACGATGACGAGCGTCATGTGATGCTTGTGCTCAGTGATGCCAGTCGCAGCATGCAAACCCGTGACATCGCGGGGGGGGCGTCGCGACGGGAGTCGGTTCAGCAGACGTTGCAGAGCGTCGATGGTCTGTTCACGAACCTGGAAGAAATTGTCGATGTCCGGTTCTTCGATTTCGCCGAGAACCTTCAACCGACTGAGACCGTCACCACCGATGCCAAGGGCCAACAGACCGCAATCGGCTATGTTTTAGAAGAGGCGTTGAACACAGTCGATCGGGAAGACCTCGCGGCGATTCTTGTCCTCAGTGATGGCACGCAACGGGCACTACCGCCCAACGATGTGGACCCACGCCGGATTGCCGAACAGATCGCTGGGCATCCGGTGCGGCGGGTTCCGGTTTCGACGATTGGTTTCGGAAGCGAAGTGCTCGAAGGTGCCTCGGACTTGGCGGTGGAGGAGGTCAATGTTGCTAGTGAAGTCTTTGTCAAAACCACCGTGCCGGTGACAGGACGGATTCGCACGACCGGAGCGGCGGGACGGACGTTGACAGTCCGGGTGCTCCTCGAAGACCGCAGTGGCAAACAACCGGGAGAGACCGGCGAACTCAAAGAGATCCCCGCGACCAGTACTTCGCGTCCGGTGATGCAACTCAAACCACGCAGCAACGCGGAGATGATCCCGTTTGAACTTTCGTTCGTGCCGCCCCAAGCCGGGGAGTACAAGCTCGCCGTGCAAGTCGAGGAACTCGAAGGCGAATTGAAAACCACGAATAACCAGCGGGCGACGATCATCAACGTCAGCAAGGGCGGACTGAAAATCGCTTACTTCGACAAACCGTATTGGGAGCAGAAATACATTCGGCTGGCCGGGTCGTCGAAGAAAATCGACATCGACTTTTTCGCGATCCGACCAACGCCGTTTTCCAATCAAAACAAACTCGATCCCACGATTTTCCAAGACCAAGGTGCCGAGAATTACGACGCCTACATCATTGGCGATGTTCCTCGCGAAGTCTTCGGTGACGAGAATCTTCAGCAACTCGCCGACCGTGTTCGTAGCGGAGCCGGTTTGCTGATGCTCGGCGGATTCAACACGCTTGGACCGGGTGGTTACGCGGGGTCCGCGTTGGAACCGTTGTTGCCGGTGGACCTGCGAGCCGATACCGATGCGGCTCACTACCTCGAAGATTTGCCGATGCGTCCGACCCGCGAGGGCGTCAATCACTTCGTGATGCGGTTGGGGGCGGCGGACTCTCAAAGGGCCTGGGCGAAACTCCCGGCACTTCAGAGTGGCAACCGACTTCGCGAGAAAAACGCCGCAGTGCAGGTGCTGGCTGCGACAAATCCGGATTATCCCCGAGCCGGGATTCCGCTGTTGTTCACGCAGGATGTGGGTGGGGCTCGTGTGATGACCTTCGCCGGCGACACGACTTGGCAGTGGGTCATGGCTGGCGAGGAGGAACCGCATCAACAGTTCTGGCGTCAAATGCTGTTGTATCTCACGCACAAAGAACTCGATGCCGACCAACCAGTTTGGGCCATGTCGCGAGCGCGTCGGGTGTTTCCGGGTCAACCGGTGGAATTGGAATTCGGTGCTCGCACCGCGACCGGTGAACCCATTCCCGATGCTAGTTTCACGGTCCGCGTATTGCCACCCGCAGACGAAGACGGCAACACCACCGAACGAAAAGTTACACCCCGACGAACGGCGGACACCCACACGGCCACAGTTCGCGAGACTTCACCGTCCGGCGATCATTGGGTCCGTGTCAGCGCCGAGAAGGACGGGCAATCGCTTGGTCCCGATGCTTGGACGCGGTATCTCGTCGAATCCCGTGACTTGGAACTCGACAATCCGTCGGCCAATCCGGAGTTGTTGCGGGAGATCAGCCAAACTACCGGTGGACGGTTCCTCACGCCGGAAGAACTGCCGGGATACCTTCAAGACCTCATCGCCAATCCGCCGCAAAGTCTCGCCGAGCAAGTGCAGTCCACTCGACTTTGGGACAACTGGTGGTTCCTGTTGGCATTCGTCGGGCTACTCACGTTGGAATGGGCCCTCCGCAAAAAACGCGGCTTGGTGTAACGACGTTTCACATCACCCCTCATCACATCATCAAGGACAAACTATGCGGGCGGCGGTATTCCATAAGTTCGGCGAACCCAGTGAAGTGCTAACGTGTGAAGATGTCTCACCGCCCGAATTGCAATCCGGGCACGTTCGCGTGCGGATGATCGGTGTGCCGGTGAACCCCTCGGACTTGATGACCGTGCGTGGTGGTTACGGCATCGAACCGGAATTGCCTGCGACGCCCGGTTACGAAGGCGTCGGGATTGTCGAAGACGGCAGCGGAGTTCTCGGCAAATTATTGAAAGGCCGACGCATTGCGGTGCTTAACAAGCAGGGCGGGAACTGGGCCGAACAGGTGGTGATTCCCGCTCGGCAAGCCGTGCCGCTTTCGAGCAGCATTCCTTGGGAACAGGCGGCGATGTTCTTCGTCAACCCGACCACCGCTTACGTGATGACGCAGGAAGTCTTGGCGGTTCCCAAAGGCGAGTGGCTCCTGCAAACCGCCGCCGGTTCCGCATTGGGGCAGATGGTCATTCGACTCGGCGAACACCTGGGGTTTCGCACATTGTGCGTGGTGCGACGGGAGGAGCAAGCGGAGCAACTTCGAAACGCCGGTGCCAATGAGTGCGTAGTCTTCGATGGTGCCGATCACGAACCGGATCAACTGCGTGATGCAGTCGCAAAGATCACCGATGGCCAGGGAGTGAAGTACGCCATCGACCCCGTTGGTGGAACGACGGCAACGGCGGTCGTGCGATGTTTGGGGGTCGGCGGACGGTTGCTCTGCTTCGGCACGCTGTCCGGAGAAGACGCCGTATTTTCACCGCGTCATCTCATTGGCACGGAAACGCGAATTGAAGGCTTTTGGCTCGCCCGTTGGATGGACGCACAAGGCCTGCTTGGTCGGATCAACACCGTACGGAAGGTTGCGAAGTTGATTTCGAACGGCGTGTTAACGTCCGAAGTCGGTCATGTGTTCCCGCTGGAAGACGTCGCCGAAGCCGTCCGAGTTTCCGAGGAGCGAGGTCGCGGTGGGAAAGTGTTGATCAAGATCAGCGAGCTGTAGGCTGGGTCGTGACCCAGCACGTTGCGTGCGGATGATGCTGGGGCTTGTCCCAGCCGACCTCACTAAAAATTGATCGCAGCGGCAACCCAGTTTCCGAGATACAAGGCCAACGCGAAAAATGGAATGAAAACGAAGTAGCGAACCAGTACAGGAAGCTGCCTGTGTTGCAAGACCATTCCCAATATACACCAGACGATCCCAAGAGCTCCCGACGGTACAACCAAGAGATATAAACCGAACTGCAGCGGTCCAAAACCAAGGCCGTCGGGTTGGGCGTTGATCGCTGACACCATAGCCATGAACGATGTGAATAGCAGGAGAACGACTTCCGCCGCCATCGTCCATGCCGTCGTGGTTGAGTTATCCTCACTCATGCCATCACACCTCACTGGTGTTTCATCATCGCTCCACGCATTTCACGGCGGTCGGATTGCTTTTTGAGTTTGTCGCGTTTGTCGTGCATTTTGCGACCACGACCGACGGCCATTTGTACTTTGATGCGGCCGTTCTTGAAGTACAACGCGAGCGGCACGATCGTGAGGCCGGTTTGATCGGCGGACTCGGCGAACTTACGTAATTCCCGACGGTGAAGTAACAGCTTCCGTGAGCGTTTCGGTTCGTGATTCATCACGTTCGCCTGCGGATACTCGGCAATATCCGCACCGACGAGCCACAACTCTCCATCACGAACTCGCCCGTAAGCTTCCTCGATCGACACCTTCCCGTTGCGAATGCTTTTGACTTCGCTGCCTTGCAAAACAACGCCGCATTCGAGGTCTTCAAGAATTTCGTACTCGTGTCTCGCTTTGCGATTGCGGGTGACGGTGCGGTTGTTGGGATCGTCGCTTGCCGACTGCTTCTTTTTCTTCTTGGATTTACTCATCGTCGGATTATACGTTCAAAACGCTTCCGCAAGTAGGTCAGGCGGTGCCTGACGATGGATTATGGTTCCGTGTCGCGTGGCCGAATTCACAGTCTCGGCCACGCGATGGGAAGTATATACCGAGGCCAAGCCGGAACCAAGGTTCGGATTCCTAACGGTTGGTTCCGAACCGTGACCGCGGAAAGTGACGAATCGATTCCGGCGATGGGCTCGCCGGTTCTTCGAAGTGAATCGGTCGGATGTTCTGAATCGTTTCCGCCGGTGCTGGTTGCAGCGTGTTCGGCATCGGAAGTGTTGGTGGCACCGATCGCGTGTTGTCGTCATCCTCGTCTTCTTCACTCAGCGGAGCCGGTGCCGGTGCCGGAGCGGTTTGTGCGTCCGGCCGATTCACGCCCGGTTTCGGAACCGGTTCCAACCAGGTGCCGATCACTTCCGGCGGAAGCTCGTCACAGACGTAACTTTCAGCCGTCGCAATCGCGAGGTCGAGTGGTTCGTCGATCCAGATGTTGTTTTCGTCGACTCGCATCAAGCCCAACTCCCTCATCAGTACCATCCGCGTGGCGTAATGGTTCAGCCAAACTGAGAGAAAGTTATTCTGCGTGCTTCGCAAGTCGGAGAGAGCAGTGAGCAGGTTGAGTGCCGCCGTCGGTCCGAATCCCCGACTCGTAGCCGCTCCATCCGGACCAGCGGGTGGAGCCGGTTGGTTGAGGATTTCCCGTGTCTGGTCGACTCGGCGAATCGCAATGGCGACGGCTCGGCGTTGAATTTCCAAGTTGATTTCCAACTCGTTGAGTTGTCGCAAGAGTTGCCGAAGCGTTTGGTGCACGTTGTCTTCGTACTGAATGAGCTGGCGTCGCGATTGTTGGTATTCGATCAATTGCTGACGGAAGTTGTTGCGTTCGACAAGCCGTGTGAACGGCGGGTCGAATTCGAGTCCGGCTCGGAGGGTGCCGGTGTCGTCGCGGAATTTCAGCGGGTTATCGCCACCGAGTGTTTGCAGATCGCCTTCAAACCGCACGGTGATGTCGGACTTGAGAGCAATGGCGTTGAACTCGATCAGCCGCCAGGTATCCACGAGAGCGGCTCGGTTGTTCATCCAGTCCAGGCGGTAGCGTCGTGCGATTTCCAAGGCGTGGTGCGGATCGAGGTTCACCGGATCGACCGTAATGGTCTCCAACCGTGCCCGTCCGTGAATCAGCGAGAGTTCGCCAACGACGTTTTCGAGATCGGTCTGGATTTGCACCAATTTGTTTCGCGATGGCTTCACACCGTCACGTTCGAGCCCTTTCGGCAACGCTTCGAGTGCGGATTCCAGCCGCGCGTATTCTGTCCGCAAGTTTTCGAAGGCTTCTTTCAAACGCCGACGATCCGTATTGAACAGTCCTTGCTCGGCTTCAGTCATGGTATTCAATCGAGCCAAGGCACTGGATTCGAGTTCGTCCAACTCATCACGAGTTTGCTGGATCAGGGCTTCGATATTCCCGGAGAGATCAACAGTTCTTTCGATGTATTCCGTCAACGTTTCGGCGGTGGGTTCGTCTGCGATATCCCCGAAGTCACCGGCGAGTTCGGACAATGCGTTTTGCAGTTCGATCATGTCGTCGCCGACAAATTGAAACGGTTCGAGCATTTCGTCGTCGAGTTCCACCGGGGTGTCGGGAGGCAGGCCGAGTCTACCCGTGAGGAAGCCTTCCAACGAATCTAGATAGTTGTTCTGTGCTTGGAGCAGGGTGGCCCGTTCGGTTTCGATGCTTTGTCGAAACTGGTCAACCTGAGCGATGTCGATGAGACCGGCATCCAACGCGGCCTCAAGCAATTCCAGTGTGCCAAGTTGGGCTTCGAGACTTTGCTCACTGTTGCGGATTTGTTGCAGCTGTTGCAGCAGACCGAGGAATCCGCCGAGCGTTCCGGCACCACCCCCGGCGAACCCAGTGGTTCCGCTGCCGCCACCCGTTCCGCCGGTGCCGCCGCCGAAGCCGCGACCGAATCCGGTGGCATCGCCGACACCCCCGAAACCGCCGCTCCCTTGACCGGTGAACCCGGTCAAACCGGTGCCGCCGAAGAAACCACCGCGTCGACTTGGTCCGCTAACCCCGGAGTTCCCAATTGCCAAGTTGGTGTAAAAACCATGACGGTACCGTTCCAATGCTCGCAAGTTCGCGAGCAACGCCCGCTCGGCGATCGTCAATTGTTCCAACGCAAATGCTCGGCCACCGTTTCTCAGGAGTGGTTGCACCAAGCTGAAGTTGAGAAGCGAGGTCGTAAATCCACGGTTCGGACCAACGAATTCCCACACCGTCGAGTTGGCGAATCCGACAAGAACTTCACCAGCGGTCGAGAGTTGTCGTTCGGCTCGCAGACCGGAATCGAGCGAGACTTGGTTGCTGCCGTCACGTGCCGGTGTGAAGATGTTGCCGGTTCGCGGGGGCACAGATCGGAACACGTTCGCGCGTTCTTCACCGACCGTTGTAAACGCTGGATCGAAACTTCCGAAGAACTGCACATCGAATCGGAATCGTTCCGTGCTGACGTCGAGCGCGGACAAGTAAACCGTTTCGAATTGTTGCTGGTAGTCCGGCGAGTGAATCAATGCCAGCTTGATGGCATCTTCCAAAGCCAAGCGGACTTTGCCTTCGTCAGTGATTTTGTGAGACGCTCTGAGTTCTTCTTTCCAGAACGGATTTTCCAAATCGGGCCGATCGCCGAACTGGTGCCAATATGGCCAATGGTCCATGCCGTCGACGTGATGCATGAAGGTATGCGACACCGGATCGTCCGGTGGCATCGGCGGTTCGACTTCGTCGTAGACGTCGTAGTACCGACTTCGTGGGTCCATCTCGATGGTGAACCCTGGCGAGTCCCATCGAGGGTCGTTGTCTTTCTCATGGATGAGGCAATAAGCTTCGTCGTCGGCCTCTTGCCGATACTCGTAGCGATTGCATCCCGATGTCACAAACGACCCGAGAACAGCCGTCACCGCGAGCACGAAAGTTCGCTTCGCTCGTCGATTGCTCATTCTTTGTCCCCGCCCCAAATTCGCAAAACGTGTGTTTGCACGACCCGAAACACGACTCAATGAATCAGTCGTTACTCTCGAATCGGTTAGTAGGCTAAAGGAACTTTAACAGTCGTAACGGTTTAACGGGCAAGTTGTGAAGAACTGGAGGGCCCTGCAAATCTGGGAACTTTGTCGATACCCTTTTCCTGATCGGTTCAGTTCGCTACAGGAGAAGTAGAGCGTTCCTATGGATTGAATTCACCCCAACGGAGAGCGGTGTGCCCGAGCGAAATTTTTTCGATTTGCATTCCCATTTGCTTCCCGGGATCGATGATGGATGCGAACGCATCGAGGAAACGATCGCGTGTCTGAAGCAAATACAAGCTGCGGGGTTCGTGGGTTCGGTGTGCACGCCTCATGTGTGCGTCTCCTCGTTCCTTGAGAACACGCCTGCGTTTATTGAGGAACAACTTCAGCGGTGGTCGACAATTGTGGAACGTGAGGTGCCGGGGTACCAACTCTGGACCGGTGGCGAAGTGCGAATTTCCGACCATTGCATCGCCGATCTCGAACGGCATGGCATACCGACGATTGGGCCAGGACGCTGCGTGTTGGTCGACTATTTCGGGCGGCATTGGCCGGATTGCGGATGGGAAACCATCGAATACTTGCAATCCGAAGGGTTTCAGCCGGTTTTGGCACATCCCGAGCGGATGGACTTCAACGATGAGGAATGGCAAGCGGTGATTGATCGCTTGGAAACGCTGGGGGTGTGGCTGCAAGGGAACTTGCGTTGCCTCGCCGGTTACGAGGGCAGTCTGGCGCTGGCTCGCGGGATGGAATTGCTCAAGTCCGATCGGTATCGGATCATTGCCAGCGATCTTCACGGCACGCATGCACTCGACGAGCGTTTGCGGGGATTGAATGCCATCGAGGCGACTGTCGGTGAAGAACAGCTGCACCAACTGCTGCATCACGGTCCCAAAGAAGTGTTGGGACTCGCGGGGTAACGCCACGAATCAGCAAACGTCACGTCTGCGGAAATTTGTTCGAGTAAAAAAAATGGGAGAACCCATGACGTTCATGGATTCTCCCTCAAAATCTCAGATTCAAATCACGAATCTCATCACTTGAACATTGGGCTGTCCGGATTGCCCCGTGAGAGGAGATAGGCAATCAAGTCGAGTGCCTCGTCTTCGCTCAGTGTGTTGAGCAAACCTTTGGGCATCATCGACGTGGTAGCCGGTTCCATGATTTCGATCTTGTTGCGATCGACGCCTTGCAAGTCGTTCGGATTGAGCATGTCCGTATTGACGCGGAAGGTGTCGCCACTCAAGTTGACGATTCGCCCCACGATGACCTTGCCATCATCCATCAGGAACTTCATGGCTTGATATTGATCGCTGACGGTCTTGCTCGGTTCGATGATCGACTCCAGCAAGTCCCGTGGATTGAATCGGCCGGAAACCGCTGTCAGGTCGGGACCGATGGCTCCACCTTCGTTGTTGAAACGGTGACACGAGTAGCACTTTCCGGCGGCGAACATCGCTCGGCCTTGTGTGAAATCGCGTCCGGTGAGTCCGGCTTCGACTTTCGGGAGCAGCTCGGTGATTTTCCAGTCCCGCACGAATTCACGCGGTTCGGCAGCGATTTCTGGAGTTTCTTCCGCTTTGGCTTCCAACAGGGGTTTCAGCTTCTTTTTGGTAGCCGGGTCCAACGCTGCGATGGCATCTTTCTTGATGGACTGCACGAACAGATCGAAACTCGCACCACCTTTGTAGGTCGCAGCTTCCAAGAACCATTTGAAGTAGCTAGTTGCCAACTCGGTTGTCCAACCGCTGTTGAGTTCTCGCAGTGTCTTGGCAATTGCGATTTGCTCTTCCTGCGTGGGAGCGGCGTGCAACAGGTTCAGCGATGGTTCCACCAAGTCATCGGCTTCCAAGTACACGAGCAATTCCATCAGCTTCAAATTCAACGCCGGAGTTTTGGCCGGGAAGTGCGGACGGAAACGGCTAATGATCTGCTTGCGATCTTTCATCGTTGGCGGTCCGAGACGACTAAATGCCACTTCCAACACTCGCAACGTGTGAAGTTTTTGCCGCTGGCTGAGTGAATCCCACTCCAAGCGTTCCAGTGATTTCAGAACGTCCTTGAGAGTCGCTTTTGCTTCACCACTGAAGGCGGCTCGCATTTTCGCGTCTTGTTTGGTCCAGGTCGGCGGGACGGTGTCCAACTCGGGATCACGACGAACGGCATCCGGACGCCGGTACTGTCGCACCAAGGCCAACAACGCTTCCAAAGAGGCTTGTGGGTTCGTTTCAGCGAGTGCTTTCTCACGCCATTGATCGAGCGGTTGTTGTTCGATTGCGACCCGTGCGGCATATCGAAGGAAACGATCTTTACTGCTCAGATTCGGCCATGCCAACGCGATTGCTTGCGGGTCTTCTTGGAGGTGGAACGACTCGAGTTGCTTCCGCAATTTTCGGGCATCGGCGGCGGCTTTGGGATTCGCCGCCAATTCCTCGGTCGATTGCTTCTTCTCGCCCCCTTTGTACGTCACGCGATACAAACCTGATTGCACGCGGCGTCCGCCAATGGTGAAGTACATCGCACCGTCTTGCGGGTTGATGACGATATCCGTCAACGGCAGCGGTGTGCCGGTGATGAATTCTTCCAGGTTCGCTGTGTACGATGACCCTTGCGGCGTCAGATGGACGGCGTAGAGTTTGCCGTAACTCCAGTCGCAGCAGAACAGGGCTTCTTGGTATTTCTCGGGGAACTTCGCACCGTAACCGAAAGTCACGCCAGTCGGTGAACCGGGGCCAATGTTGATCGTGGGCGGCACGCTGTCCGGATAGTAAACCGGCCATTTGCCCGCTCCGTTTCGCCAACCGAATTCGGCACCACTGACCACGTGACACACCCGCGTCGGGCGATACCACGGCGTGTTCATGTCCCATTCCATATCGGCATCGTAGGCAAAGAGTTCGCCATCTTTGTTGAAGGCGGCGTCGTATTGGTTGCGGAAGCCGTTGGCGACCAATTCCCAGTTCTTGCCATCGGGATCGATTCGGCAGATGAATCCGCCTTGGGCGGGCGTGCCCTTCATGAATCCACGACCGTAAATCCGTGGCAACAACAGGTCTTCATCCCACACCTCCGGCACACGGGATTCACTGAGCTTCGGTTGTTTCGTGCGGTTCCCACAGACGACGTGCAGCGACTTTTTGTCCGGTGAGAGCAACACCGCATGCGGACCGTGTTCGGCTCCGCCGTCGAGGATTTTCAGCGTTTCAACAGAATCGAGTTGATCATCACCGTCGGTATCGCGAACACGATACAGTCCGCTGGCGTATTTCTTGCCGCGATTGACCATCACGTACAAACTATCGAACGCCCACAACAATCCTTGGGCTTCCCCGATCGGGACGTCGATCTTCTCAATTTTTGTTTCTTCGCTGTTGTTGATTCCCGGCGGAGTCACACGGAACAACCCGCCGTATTGATCGCAAACAATTAATCGGCCTTTCGGATCGGTGCACAAACTCACCCAGGACCCTTCTTTGTCCTTGGGGACCGAATACAACAATTCGACCTGAAAACCATCTTTGATCTTCAACAAATTGATCGGTGTTGCCTGCGGTTCAGCGGCTTGAACAGCCGTCGCAAGCAGCGAAAAACAACCGACCCAACAAACAGTCAGCCAACGTGGCATACGGACTCTCCCCAGATTCAATTGTGTGTGGATTCAAAGATTCGCACGGTCAAAAACCGTGAAAATCCGTGAAATGTAGGTTACTAGAATCGTTTCCGAGACGGGGTCGGTCAACCCACTCACCAATTCCGTGTACTTGTTCCGACCGCCAAACGGGACTACAAAGCACGTAGCGAATCCCAAAATAAACCAGAATTCGACGCGAAGCAGGCACTCATGACTTATCAACCCATCGAGAATTACGGCATCATCGGGAATATGCGGACCGCGGCGTTGGTGGGCGTCAACGGCTCGATTGATTGGTATTGCTTCCCGTATTTCGATTCCCCCAGCATGTTCGCCAAGTTGCTGGACAGCGAAAAAGGCGGTTCGTATTGGATTTCGCCCGTCCACAACGGTCATAACACGAAGCAACTGTACTGGCCCGACACGAACGTGCTGGTCACGCGGTTTCTGTCGCCGGAAGGGGTCGGTGAACTGCAAGACTTCATGCCGGTCGGAGCAGCGGACGTCGACGATCGGCACGATGAATTGGTCCGACGGGTGCGGGTCTCACGGGGGGAGATGGAATTCGAAATCCTCTGCGAACCGGCGTTTGATTATGCCCGTGGGACGCACAAAACGCACATTCTCGAAGACTGCGGTGCGGCGTTCGAAACCGAAAAACTCACGATGGGGCTCTCGACCGAAGTCGAATTGAAACCGACCAACAAAGGCGGCGTTCGCGGGCGGTTCACATTGCGGCAGGGCGAGGAAGTGACGTTCATTCTCCGACCCGTGGAACCGGGGGAATCGCTGGCTCACTGCCCAAGCGAGGAACGAGCCGAGCAAATGTTCGAACGCACCGTAAGTTACTGGCGTCATTGGCTTTCGAGGTCCAACTACAAAGGCCGATGGCGAGACATTATGAACCGCGCGGTGCTGACGCTGAAACTGCTTACCTTCGAGCCAACCGGAGCAATGGTCGCCGCTCCCACGTGTAGTCTGCCGGAATCAATCGGCGGCGAACGGAACTGGGACTACCGTTACTGTTGGATTCGCGACGCCGCGTTCACCGTCTATGCGTTTCTCCGACTCGGATTCACCGAGGAAGCCAAGGCGTTCATGGAGTGGTTACGCGAACGGTATCGGCACGCCCACGATGAGGGACCATTGCAGATTGTGTATGGTCTCGACGGCCGAACCGATCTTTCGGAAACCTCGCTCGAACACTTGGAAGGATACCGGAATTCCACGCCAGTCCGTATTGGGAACGGGGCTCATTCGCAGTTGCAGCTCGACATCTACGGCGAGATGCTCGATTCGGTCTACCTTTACAACAAGTACGCCGAACCAATTTCCTACGATGCCTGGTGCGATTTGCGTTACATGCTCGATTGGCTTTGCGAAAATTGGCATCGTAAAGACGAAGGGATTTGGGAAGTTCGCAGCGGTCGCCAGCACTTCGTGTATTCCAAGCTGATGTGTTGGGTCGCGATGGATCGGGGATTGCGACTCGCCGAAAAACGCTCGCTGCCAGCCGATCAGGTGCATTGGCGAACCGTTCGCAACACAATTTACGAAGAAATTCTCACCCGCGGATGGAACCCCAAACTTCAGGCGTTCACGCAGCATTACGAGAGCGACTGTCTCGACGCCTCGAATTTGATCATGCCGTTGGTCTTCTTTATGGCTCCGAACGATCCCAAGATGTTGGCGACCATCGACGCGACCAATCGGCCTCCGCATGAAGGCGGTTTGGTCTCCGACGGTATGGTTTACCGCTACGACGCGGAACGCTCACCTGACGGACTTGAAGGCGGCGAAGGCACGTTCAATATGTGTTCGTTCTGGTTGGTGGAAGCGTTGACACGCGCCGGGCACACGCACCCCGAAAAACTCGATGAAGCTCGACTTCTGTTCGAGCGGATGCTTGGTTACGCGAACCATCTCGGTTTGTACGCGGAGGAGACCGGCGCCAGTGGCGAAGCTCTCGGCAACTTCCCGCAAGCCTTCACACACCTTGCATTGATCAGTGCGGGCTTCAATCTCGACCGTGCTCTCGGCGGAAAAGATTAAGGCCAAAAAAGATTAAGACCGAAACCAAATTGTTCGTTAAGGTCCATCGCGATCTATCCGAAGAATACAGTTCCGGTTGCTGATCGAACTGTGGGGATGAGGGAGCGTTCCGCGATGTCGTACGTGATCCAAAGTGAACTGAGCTTCGACGAATTGAAGCAATATCTGTGTCGCGTGGGATTTGAACAGCCCGCGAAAATCCACCAAACGCTGGCGTTTCATCACACCGAAACCGGCACAGTCATTGCGCTAACGGCACCGGAAAACGAAAACACCGTGCGTTCGGCGGATCTTGTGACCGTCTCAAGGCGGCTGAGAACTCTCGGAATTGTCGAAAAGTCCGAAATCCTGCCGTTCAATGCCGGTCAGCTTCCGAAAGCCGCATAGCAGCCTGGGCGAAAACTCGGTTGGAACCGTGTCTATTGGCCGAGCACGTCCTGTGTGGTGAATCGCGTGAACTGAATGCGTGTGTAGAGTTTTCCGCCGGGTTTGTCGGATTCGAAGACGATTCCGAAGGTGTTTGGAGCGAGCTTGACCATGTCGCTGTAGGCCGCCGGTCCGGTGTAGATCAGCGGGCCGTCTTGCCAGGATTTGGCTTCGTCGGTGCTGTAACGGATTCGCATATCACTGCGGCCTTTGCCGGTCGGTCCGCTTTCATCGGGGCCGGAGAACAGAATCAAATTCTGTTTGTCGCCGTCCAATTTGGAGGCGGCTCGCAACAACGCGCATTGCACGACGGGGGGATCGATCGGATCGAGCACGGGCACAAATGGGGAATGTTTCGAGTCGGTCGACTTCTCGAACGTCTCGCCGCCGTCCCGGCTGATGGTACCGCCTCGCGTGCCAGGTGCGGAGCCGTGTTGGTCCCGGGTGTTGAAGTACAAGCTGCCATCGTTCAATTCGACGACGGTGGTTTCATTGGAGTTCAGCCCGTCATCGTAGCTGTCGTCGACGGCTCCCAGTTTCCACGTTTGGCCATGATCGTCACTAATGACGACTTGCACGCCGTTCACGCCACGGTCTTGTCCCGGCTTGCCAATGCGATGATCCGCCGGCACCACCAATCGGCCTTTGTGCGGTCCGCGTTGAATTTGAATCGCATGAACGGGACCGGTCGCGTACCAACCCCAACCTTCAAGTTTCACATCTTTGGTGATGTCCCGCCGCTTCGCCCACGTTTGACCGTGATCGTCGCTGTACGTGACGAAGACACGATCGTTCTCCAGATTGAACGGCAACCAAATGCGACCGGCATGATCCGGGTCCATGTGGTCGACAACAGGGCAAGGGTTGCCGATGGTGATGTCCACCTTGGCATCCTGTGGGAAGTACGATTGAAAGTCGCTGCTTTCCTGCACGACTTGCAACGGCCCCCAGGTTTTGCCGGAGTCGGTTGAGCGTTTTAGGACAAGGTCGATTTCGCTCGCATCTCCCCCGACTCTTGCTTCGCAAAAGACGAGCAAATCGCCATTCGCTGCTTTGATCATCGCGGGAATTCGGTAGACGTTGTAGCCGTCCTGACCGGCTTCAAAGACTGGGACCGCCGAGAATTCTTTGGCGAAGACCGTTGCGGTGGTCAGGAGACACAAACCAAGACAAATTGCGAATTGTCGCCAATGATGCATGTTCAAAACCTTCAATTCTTCGAGCGTCGAGTTTGATCGGTGGTGAGAAGATAGTCGCTGAGTCGTTCGAGGTTTTTGCTAAAGACTTCGCTAGCGAGATACGGCTCTCCCTTGGCGAACCGATTGTCACCGATGAGTTTCTCACCCTTCGAGATGGTGACCCATCGACCAAACTCGTCGAGGTCTTCGACGATCCGACGAGCCTCTTGGTCGCTGACTTCACGAGGTTTGTTCAAACGGCTTGGCTTCCACTCGCGTCCGGAAAGCTTGGCATACTCCTGCCGAAACCAAGGCAACTTCGATCCCGTTTTCCAACCGTAATGGTCTGGTAGATTCGAGTCGTCATACGTGAGCGAATACACCTTACCGCGTCGTTGCATGTAGAGCGGTTTGTTGGTTTCCAATTCGTAATAGCGGGCGAGTTGATTGTCTGGCAGCAGTGATTTCTCCAGGTAATCAAGGGCCGCGGGAATCGGTTCGAGGTATTTGCGATCGCCGGTCACGCGGTAGATCAGCATCAGAGTTTTGATCGTTTCCTGAGACTCATCCCCTGAGATTCCCGGTGGTTCGAACTTGCGAGCCCATACGGGAATCATGTCGTAATTGTATTGCTGAGCCCACGCCGGTTGCGGATCCGGCATTTGTGCGAGGATAAGAAAGTCGCCCAACTTCTTGAGGGCCTCCGAGTACTTCTCGTCCTGGTAGACTTCATGGGCGGCGATCAACGTGTTCGCGACGGTGCCGGGCACGTTGTCGTTGAGGGTGTAGAGATTCCAATACGCTTTGATCCGACCTTCGGTTCGCCAATCGTAATCGGGGAACTTTGGTTTCACGATGGGCGGATCAGGATTCGGTTCGCCTTGCCAGACCTGCGGGAAGGCACCATTCGGGAATTGCGCATCGAGCAACGCGTTCAAACCGAATTTCGTGGCTTCGTGAATTGTCTCGTCTTGGAACTTCAGCGTTTCATCCATCCGGATGAGGAAGAGCAACGCGGTGGCGGTTTGACCGTCGTCCAGGGAAGACGTATTCCGGCCGCGACCACGCCCATTGCGATACTGCGACACCCGTTTGCCACGGGGATCGAAATCAATGCAGTTCGTCCAACCGCCGGACTTCACTTGCCCATAGACCAACGCATTTGCCGCGTCACGAGCGGCTTCCAAAAAGTATTGATCGCCGGTGGCTTGATACGCTTTGAGATACGCCAGGCCGACGGTTGGTGTGCCGGGCGGTTGCACCCAGATTTGATCTTTGGTCGCCTCGCCTTCGCCCCAACGTCGGTCTAAGTCGATGTCATAGACATACACGTATCCGCCGTGTGTGGCGACGTCTTCCCGGTAGAATCTCGCCGCTTTCCGCATCGTCTTGGTAACGGATTCGGTCGTCAATTCCTGAGCCAAGCCGTCAGTCGGAAAGCCCGTTAGCAAGAATCCGAATAGCAAGAACGCATGGCCAATTCGCATGATGACTTCACCTTTCGCGCGAAGACGTTGATCAATGGATTGGCATCAGTGTGGGCGAATGTGCGGGGGGATTCAAGTCGCGTCGAGAAACAGCCCGACCCGGTTCTCGACGATATCGAGACTTTTGTTCCAGAAGTCGGGAGCGGTCAGGTCGTAGCCAAAAGTGGACTGCACGGCGTCCTCGGTCGTCTGCGAACCGGTCGCGATTAACAATTGCCGATAGCGTTCGGGGAACTCGTCGCCGATCTCATCTCGCAGGGCGTAAATACCCAGTGACAGCAAATAGCCGAATGTGTAGGGGAAGTTGTAGAACGGCAAACCGGAGATGTAGAAGTGCAGTTTCGACACCCAGAATCGTGGATTCCAACCGTCGTCGGCGAGGGCGTCGGAGTAGGCGGATTTCTGGGCGGATAGCATCAATTCGGAAAGTCGATCCGCCGGCACTTCGCCACTGGCACGTTCCTTGTGGAAGGCATCTTCGAACAGGAAGCGGCAGTGGATATTCATCAGAAACGCGACGGCATCCGAAAGCATATTGTCGAGGATCAATGAGCGATCGGTGTCGTTTTCACTGCGTTCTAGACGTTGCTCGCCCAGTACAGCTTCGGCAAACGTGGACGCGGTTTCGGCAAGATTCATCGGATAATGTCGTAGCATCCACGGGCGTTCCTTGAGAACCCAACTGTGGTAGGCATGCCCGAGCTCATGAGCCAACGTCGACATGCTGTCGGCGGAGTTCGTGAATGTCATGAAAATCCGTGACTGCTTGTGCGTGGGGAAACCGGTGCAGAAACCGCCCTGGCGTTTGCCGGCACGGTTCTCGGCTTCGATCCAACCATCACGCAACGCCATCTCCGCGAACTCACCGAAGTCGGGACTGAACCCGTGGAAGGTTTCCACGACGGTTTGACAGGCGGTGTCCCAATCCAACTCGGTATTCGAGCCGGTTCCGACTGGCAGGGGAGCGGCCACGTCATACCACGCGAGACGATCCACACCCAACAATTGAGCCTTCCGTTGCAGGTAGGAAACCAGCATCGACTTCCGTGCGGAAATCGTGTTCCACATCGTGTCGAGTGTTTCGCGTTTGAGCCGATTGTATCGCAGCGGGGCGTCGAGGTGGTCTTGCAATCCCAACCGCCGATACAGCGAGAGCCGTGTGCCGCTGATGTGGTTCAGGCAATCCGCACACGTATCCTCGAGCGTTTTCCACGCTTTGTCACTGGCGTAAAAGTTGTTTTCGCGGACGGTTCGCTGTGACGAATCGGTTTGGACTTGGCTGACCGATTTCTCGACGAGTTCGCCTTTCTCCATGACCTGCACGCGAAGTTCACCGGAAAGCCGATCGTACAATCGGCCCCAGGCGTGAATGCCATCAACACCCAAATCGGCGGCCAACAGTTCCTGTTCTTTCGGCAAACGTAGAACCGCGTTACTCCGGGCGTCATCGAGAGCGAATCGAATTTCTTGGAGCCACTCGTCACCGTTCACGAAGGCGGCGTAGTCTTCATCACTCGCGTGCTTGAGACCGAATTCCAGGTTCGTCGCGATCGTTTCCCGAAGCGGTGCCAACGAAGCCAACTGTGCTTCGTATCGTTGAAACAACTTGTTGCCCGCGTCTCCGGCGGCGTGGCAGCCCACGAAATGATCAAGACTCGTCATCCGCATTGCGGTCGTTTCACGACTTTTGAGAAAGTCCCGCCATGCCGACACCACGTTCGGGTCTCCGGATGGTTCCGGCAACTCTTCCGATTGTTTGGCGAGGGTCTCCAATTCCGCTTTGACGGTCTCGACTTGCGTGCGGAATTCGTCGGTTTCCGGGTGTGGCAGCAGGGAATCAAGATCCCATTGAATCGGGTAAGTCATGATGTTTCAGCGTCTCAGTTGAAAGGGGCGGGCGTCATGCGTGTGTGGTGGATGCGTTTTGGCCGACCTGCCGGTTACGTCCAGTATTCACGACGATATTGAATGATGCGGTCGAGCGAGGGTTTGGGGCCACCATCCGGACGAACCAGACCTGCATTGGCGAAATCATGGGGCACCGCGTCGCTGATGTGCGTCCAATAGATGCCAACAACGACTTGCTTGCTCATCAGCATCGGCAGGAAATTCTCGACGAAATCGGCCTGCATCCGGTCGCTCCATGCATTCGCACCGGCGGAACCGTCGAGACGTTGATTTTGCTTGGAGAATTCGTCCGGCTGGACGCTCGACGGGAATGCCAACGTGACCCGTAACGGAATTTGTAGGCAACTCCACAGGTCAATTAGTTGAGAAAAGTCCAGCAAATCGCGTCGGGTGCATCCATTTGGGTGGTAGCCGATGGCCACTTCGAGATTCACCCCCGAAAGACCCACGCCGGATCGCACGAGTGCATCCACGAATTGCAATGGGCTGAAGCGATGTTTGCCCTTCGCCTGATAGGCTCCCCAAGGTTGATCCACACGAACCATGAGTTGGTTGTCTTGATCAACTTGGCTGGCAATTTCCAAGGTGCGGGCTGCAAGCGATAGCCGATCTTCCTCCGATAACGCGAGGGCTCCCCCGGTGTTGGCACGCGCGGCGACTTCCCAAAATCGAATCCGTCCGGCATATCGCGTGATTGCCGTCTCGACAAAATCGCTGACAAAACTTTGCAAATTCAGAACTTCATGCTGCCATTGCCACAACCAGTCGGGAAGTCCTTCCGGTGAGAGATCAAGCAGCGGACCGGCGGTCATGAGCAATCGATTTTTCTCACACCATTCCACTTGCGCGTCGTTGGTGTCCCATTCGTATTTGCCTTCTTCGGGTTCGATGAACCGCCATTCAATCGGAACCAAGGCAGCGTTGAACGCGTTGACGAACGAGTCTTCCCAGTCCGGATTGGGCGGGGCATGTCCTAAGCCACATCCGAGCGAAGCCGGTAAGTGAGTCGTGCGGGCACGCCGGACTGCCAACCGCTGAGCAATATACGATTTCGAAAGCACGTCCGCCGCTCGGAATGTCGTCTCCAAAGACTGTCGAGCAACTTCGCTGGCACGCGGTGCGTCGTCCTGGTTCGAGACAGCCTCAGCCAACAGTTCGTGCGACTCCTGCATGAGTGGGGGGAAATCTTTGGGAACATCCATCCCCGCCATGTTCCAAGCAGCGAGTTGATCGCGAAGCTGTGCCAACTTCCCTCGCGCCAGTTCCACCAGCAAAATGTAGGGTTCCTCACGCTCGGGCAGCGAAGAGGTGCTGGCCATCGGACGCCCGAAGCCTTCAATCGGCAACGCTACGTGCAACTTTCCACTGTCAGAGTTCTGACGCCGATACGCGACGACGTTCCCATCGATTTCGACACGCGTGGGGTGCACCCGACCGTCGAAACCGCGCACGTAAGCACGTCGGATTTCGGGCCAGTTGTCGAGTTGATCCACTGGGTGGATCGAAAACCGCATCACTCCCATCCGGCGTCCCCGGTGGCATTGCTGGCAAAATTGGTGAAGAATACAACACGTCGCAGTTGCGGGTCAGTGTAATCTCGCATTTGCAAATGTTCAACAATCGGCACGGCATCCGTCAAGCATCAGCGATTGCAAACTTGAATGACCGGCGAATTCAGAAGCCGGAAGTCAAAAACACTTCGTCGACATATTGTCATCGAGAGAACGGTCCGTTATGACGGAACAAATATTCCACACTGCGGGCTGGCAGATGGATTCTCTTACGAATTCGGGGGCCTGAAGATGTTCAAGGACGATACAACCCGTCCGCCGATTGAGGAGGACAACCCAATCGCTGAACCGGAATACCGGGGGACTCGGACTTGGGTCTTGCTGGTGTTCGGGCTCCTGATGCTTATTCCGACTGCCTGGTTCGTTTCCGGGCAGCGGATTGTCCCGTTCACCGGAGTCGCGGTCGGTGGGCTGATGCGTTCGGACGTGACTGTTTTGAAGCTCCTTGTCCAACCGGGAGATCTTCTGAACGCCGACACATCGCTAATGGTCGTGAAAACGAAGGACGGTGAAGAACTGCCGTACCGGTCCCCAGTCGATCACGCGGAAATTGCGGCTGTTCATGTGCAAACGAATGACACGCTTCAACAAGAACAACCCATTCTCACGATTCGTGACCCGTACGGTCGAGACGCGTTTGGGTATCGGTTGTTGATGGCGGGGAGCGTTTGGCTGATTAGTTTGCCGCTGAGTGTGTTGGCCCTGTTGTTGCTCGCGACCGGTCTCGATTTGGATTTCTCCGATTTCCGAGTCGCGGTTCACCGCACGATCGCGTTTCTCGGTTGGGTGGTCGCCAGCAGTATGGTGCTCTGGTTCAACCGAGTTCCCATCGTGGTCATGGGCGATTTGGGTGACGTCGGGATCTTAATCTGGTTGGCTATCGTGATTGTGTTGCTCACAATTCAGCTTTGGGTGTTCAGTGTCTTGTTCCAGCTGGAATGGTTCGAGACCGTCGTCGGCACACTGACGGTTCTATGCGTGACCGCCGTGGTCTGGAAGTTCGTCGATGAGGGAACCGCTTGGCTGCAAACGGAAGTGACGAGTCGCGAGACTGTGACATCAGTGGATCAAAACGAACTCGGCGGAGTTCAAGAATGCCCAGAAAATATCTTGGAAGGCTTCGATTTTGGCTTGTTCCCGATTGCCGACTTGAGTGGTTCGGCTCCGCAACATCTTCCGGGCTGCGGACAACTCGCGGGGCAGGGGCTCACGTGAGAGCGCCGCGAGACAGAGTTGGCGAATCTTCTCCGCATCGCTGACCGGCTTGGTGACGATATCCCGAAACGACGTGCCACCATCGACACTCAATGCCCGATCAACCAACTCGCTGTTCATCAGCATGAGTGCTTGAGGAATGGTTCCGTTGAAGTTGGTGGCTTCATCGTTTTCTTCGGTGTCGAACGTGGTCACAAATGGTTGTAGCCACTTGCGGCGTTGAAGTTCGATGTCTTCCCAACTTTCGCTGCCCACGTAATGAGCTTTCGTGGCGACAAGCAGTGAATCGTACAATTGCTCGGCAGTCATGGGGCGGACCGGCATGCGGTGGAAAAGCCGCTCGTCGAGTTCATCGGCCGTGACTTGTGGATCACTCTTTGACCGTGATCGCAATTCCGACGAAAGCTGATAAGCTTCCGAGAGGCAAATCCAACGAATCAACTGCTTCACATCGTAGCCGCTTTCGACGAACTTCTCCGCGAGTCGGTCGAGCAATTGCGGGTGCGTGGGAGGATTGTGCGGTCCCATGTCGTCCACGGGATTCGTGAAACCGACACCGAAAAAGTGTGACCACATTCGATTCACCATCGCCCGCGCCACAGGTGGCCGTTCGCCGCTAGTCATCAAATGGGCCAACTGCTCTCGACGGTTAATGACAGCGTCGTCACTGATCGACACACCCGCGAATTTCGGGTAAGCCGCCTGCATCACACCGCGACGATTCTCGTACAATGTCGGCCCGCCCACCGGTCGCGATACCAACGCATCTTGCATCACCGTTTGACCGGTTCGGCGATCCCGCACGCGTTTCGTTTCAATTTCCGTCTGCTTGAAGAAACTGTTGAGTTCCCAAAATTGGTTCTGGTCGGCTTCGTTAAATGGGTGGGCATGACACTGCGTGCATTGCACCTGAGAGCAGAGAAACAATCGAGCCGTGATCGCCGTTGCCGGGACGGCTTCGTTGTTCAAGTGAGCCAGCAGAAAACCGGCGGCACCGTTTTCGACTGGCGTGCCTTCGGCCGCAACGAGTTCGGAAACCACTTCACTCCACGGCCGGTTCGCCGCGAAACTTCGTCGCAGGAACTGGTGAAGCGACTCGCGATGCACCGGGCGTTCCGTCGAACGTCCGACGAGCAAATTCGTCCACACCGTGGCGAAATGCCGCACATAGTCGGGGTCATCCAATAATGCGTTGACCAACTGTTCGCGTTTGTTCGGCTGGGGGTCGGCAAGAAACTCTTCAACGACAATCGCGGGCGGGATGTGTCCAGCCAAGTCAAGATACACCCGTCGCACCCACTCGGCATCGCTCGCTCGATCAGTCGGGGCGACACCCGCCGCCTCCCAACCTTGTCGAATTTGACCGTCAACAAACGCCACCATTTCGGAAGTCGAAAATCCAGACGGTTCCGTTGGTCTCGGAGTGAGCGAGTCCGACGATTTTGCATCGGGCGACTTCTCTGCCACGGCTGCGGGTTGTTCCCGATGCGGTTGTGGGGCCGGTTTGTCGTCACGTTGGATCAGACGGACCGGTTCCATCACGCGATTCGGACGGCGGTTATTTTCCATCGGTTCCAACGCATCAGAAGCAGCGATTTCATCTGGCTGCGATGCGAGATCCTCGTTCGGACCAATGACGACGTCGGTCGGGGAGAACAGCGTTCGATTCAAAACGACAGCCAACGTGACGATCGCACAAATGGCAGCCACAGTTGTCGCGATTCGTCGCCCATTTCGTGGTGAAGGAACGGGAACTGGTGTCGGCAGCGCTTCTGAAAGGTCGATCGCTGGCAGATCCGCTGCGGAACCCACATCCCAGTGCAGGGCACCGTGGAGGTGGATGTAATCGAGGTACATCCGCGACGCAGCGGGATCTGAGAGCACCAATTGTTCCAGTTGCTCGCATTCGTCGTCACTGAGACGGTCTTCGCAAAGCCGTTCCAGTAGCGTGAGCAAGTCGGGATTGGTTGGGGATTCAAAGTTCTTCATGAGGGGCGTTCCGTCGACAACTGTCGATTGATGCACTCCATGAGTGTGCGGCGAATTCGACTCAATGATTGGTAGATCGAATTCACGGGACGATCGAGTTGGTCAGCGACATCCTGGCCACTGTGGCCAGTGGCATAGCGATGCCGAATTAATTCACGGTCGGAGGCTCGCAGTTTCTGCAAACAATTTAACAACGCCATTCGTCGGGCTTCGAGTTGGTCGGATTCTTCCAGGGCTTCTTCAGCAACATGCTTGACGAACTCATCACTGAAACGGTGTCGATCTCGATGCCGACGTTCCCGAAATTTGAGCACTTCATAATGGGCAATTCTGCCGGCCCATGCCAGAAAGCTGCTCCCCATTTCGAACTGTCGAAACTTCCGCCAAATGACGACGTTGGTTTCCTGCAAGATTTCTTCGGCTTCCACCGGATTCGGGCATTGTGCCAAAATAAACAGGTAAAGCCTTCGTTGGTTCCGTGTAAATAGCTGTACGAACTCCTCGGGAACCGGCGGTTCCGATGGTCCATCGGTTGATGATGGTTCGGAGGTCGTCATGAGTCTTGATGTTGGAAAAAACTGAGCCGCCGACAGGCCGGCGGCTCAGCAGAGAGAGAGTTTGGACCTCAGTGGCGATTAACCGATCAGTTCCGGAATTGGAGCGGCACCGTTGGCAATTCGCATTGGACGACCACGTTTGCTGGTGAAGACCGTATCGAGCGGAATGCCCAACGCATGAGCAACCGTGGCCCAGACATCGCCGGGTTGGTAGCTCTTGCCGACGACTCGCACACCATCGGCATCGGTTTCACCAACAGCTTGGCCATTATTGAGGCCACCCCCACCGATCATCACACTCCAGCTGGCGGCCCAGTGGTCGCGACCGACGTTCTGGTTGATTCGCGGTGTTCGTCCGAATTCACCCATCCAAACGAGCACGACATCGTCGAGCATGCCACGTTGTTTGAGGTCGTTCGTCAGAGCAGCGATCCCTTGGTCCAGAACCGGCAGACGTTGGTCCCGGAGGGTGTTGAAGACATCGTTGTGTAAGTCCCATCCGCCGAGGCTAACCTCGATGAACGGCACACCGGTTTCGACCAATCGCCGAGCCATCAACAAACCACGACCGAAGTTGTTGTTGCCGTAGGCTTCAACGGTTTCCGGCGTTTCGTCGGCGGTTTTGAACGCCTTCATCTGATCGCTGGTCATCAGATTGACCGCTTTTTGATAAACTTCACGGTGCGCTTTCGGTGTGTCGCCCCGATCGGAATTGATGAAGTTTGTTTCAACAACGTCGAGCATTTGCAAACGGGAGTTGAGCCGTTGCTTGGACAAGCCGCCCATGTCGGCGTTACGGATGTTGCCGTTGGAGTCCACCACGAACGGAGCGTGAGCCATGCCCAAGAAACCGGGACCGTTGCTGGCTCCACCGATCGAAACGAACGCCGGGATTTCGAGTTCCGGACGTTGCTTGCTCAATTCGTGACTGACAACCGAACCGAACGTTGGGTGAGTCACCGTGGGGTTAGGAACGTAAGCGGTGTGCATGTAGTACCGACCGCGACCGTGATCCGCTTCACGAGTACTCATCGAACGAACGATCGAAAGATTGTCCATCACCTTCGCGGTATTGGGCATGTGTTCGCTGATCTGCACACCGGGAGCGGCGGTTTGAATCGGCTTGAACTCCCCACCGTTCTTCGAACCGGGTTTGAGGTCCCAAATGTCGATCGTCGGCGGACCGCCACCCATCCACATCAAGATACAGGCTTTTTGCTTTTTCTTGACTTCAGCGGCGTTCGCTTGCAAGTGCGAAAGAAACTGCATCGTCGGAATCGTCGTGGCCGCCGTCGCCAAGTGCTGCATAAAGTGACGACGATTCATGCCTCGCGGGATCGTAAGATTCATCAGTAGCTCCAGAGAGAGTGAGTTGTCAGTGGTTGGTTGTGGGTTGTGTTTTTGTAGAGTGCGTGCACCGAAGCGTAACGCACCGAACCATTTCGGCTTAGAACATTCTTCTTTTCAAATGTTTGCTCAGTCGCTTGGCATTGTGACGAGTCGTCGATATGTGCTCGGCCTCGCCACACAGGAAACCGCTCAAGAAAAACCCGGCCCCACGATAAGCATTACGCATGACCAATGTTGTCACATTCGAACCATGACACCGCGGGCATTCGTAATTGACTTGATCGTGCATCCGAGCAGATTCATCGACTTGGATTGAAGCGAGATAACCGCATTTCTTGCAGCGATCGAAACTTCGATCTTTTGGCAATTTCGTCGTTGTCATTTCAATAGACTGTCTTGAGTGCGTTTCGCATTGCTCCACGCACTTGCTAAGAAATTAGTGGTTCAGAATAAACTCGTTACTGTTGAGCAGAGCCCAGAAGACGTCTTGGAAGGCGTCGAGTTGGCTGGTGTAACCCCGTGTGACAGTGTTGAACTTGGAAATCTCTGTTCGCGTCGGCTTGCGACCCAACGTGGCTTGGTAAAGGGTGTTGAGTTTCTTCGACGCACTGCCGGGACCGGTCAGAACCGTGTGCAGATAACTACCGGGTTGGCAGTTAATTGCGTTCCGGATGAGTTCACTGTTCATCATCATCAACGCCTGTGGGATGGTCCCGTTGAACTGCGTGACTTCGTCGGCTTCATCGGTGTCGAAGGCGATCACGAATTGCTGCATCCAGCGTTGACGTTCTTGCTCGGCGGAATCCCAACTCGTGCGTCCGCTCTTGTGAGCTTCGGTCGAGATGATCAGCGAATCGTACAACTGCTCCGGCGAGAACACCTTGATATACATGTGGCTGAATAGTGGGATTTCGCCGGCACCAGGGTTGTCGATGTCATTGGATTTGTTGAACTTGCTCGTCAGGTTATACGCCTCGGTATTGGCAATCCAACGGACAAGTTGTTTGACATCGTAACCACTCTTGATGAATTCATCGGCGAGACGATCCAGCAATTCCGGATGGCTCGCAGGGTTGTGTGGTCCCATGTCGTCGACAGGGCGGGTAAAGCCGTAGCCAAAGAAGTGACCCCACATGCGGTTGACCATTGCCTTGGCGACCCACGGTTGATCGCCTTTCGACATCAACTCCGCGAGTTTCTCGCGACGATCCATCGAAAGGTCCGTTTGGGCCTCTTCGATCGTGTCTTCAAAGAACTTTGGATAAGCCACCTCAAGCACGCCGCTACGTTTCTCGTAGGTGACGTAGGGTTTCATCAGATTGGACTGAACCAATTCGGAATAGTCGTCGACCATCCGTCCGGTTCGTTCGTCGTAGCGTTCGTGATCGATCCGCCGCATTTGACGGAAGAAGCTGTTGAACTCCCAGAATTGGCTTTGTTGCCAATCGTTGAAGGGGTGGTTGTGGCATTGCGTGCATTGCACCTGAATGCCCATGAACAGCCGAGTCGTTTTAGCGGTGGCTTGCACACCTTCGTCGGGCATTTGCATTTGAGCAAGCAAGTAGTTCACCGCACCATTTTGCTCAAAGTGGCCGTTGGCGGAGACGAGATCGTAAACGATTTCGTTCCAAGGGCGGTTCTTGGTGAATGACTCACGGAAGAATTTCCGCATGCCTAGTCGGCTCACACGATCGGGAGTTTGCCGACCGATGGTGAGGTTCGTCCAGATGTTGGTCCAGTTGCGGACGTAGTCGGGAGAATCCAGAAGTTCGTCGATGAGTTTGGCTCGTTTGGCTTTGTCATCGTTCTCAAGGAACTCCGCGACTTCTTCTGCGGGAGGGATGTGGCCGACAATGTCCAGATACACGCGGCGAACCCATTCCGCATCATCGGCGACTGCCGAGGCGGAAATCTCGTTATCCGTCCATCCTTGTTGGATACGGGAATTGATGTACTCGACGATCGCGTCTGACGAACCGGTTGTGAAGGCCCGATCCGAATCGGCCGCCGAGAGTGTCCCGATCGGCCAGCACACACACGCGATGGCCAGGCATCTCACCCAGACAGTTCCCATGCTTGATTCTCCTCGTGTTATCGATGCAATTTTGTTGCTCTACCAGTAAACCCATTTCGCCTGAGAAACCTGCGTCGTCAATTTGAAGGAATTGTTGGGGACAGGTTCTCGCGAAAACGCTAATCCATTGCTCATTATACACTTACGGTTTTTACGTTTGCCAGGATTTTTTTGCGGATTCGTGGGCGAAACCGGCGATCTCCGCTTGCGATTTGCCAGAAGACTATCGACCTGCCAAGATAACGCAATGTCTCGAAAGTTCGTAATTCCGACAATCCCTCCCTATAGGTTCCAATGACAACCATTGATCTCAGCAACCGAACGGCCGTCGTGACGGGTGGTGCGAGCGGTATCGGCAAAGCCACCGCGATTCTGCTCGCTCAACATGGTGCGCAAGTCTCCATCGGCGATTATCGTTTGGACCCGGCGAACGACGACCAATTCCGTGAACTTGGTATCCAACAGCAAGAATGCGACGTCCGTGATGTCAATGCGATCGCCAGACTCATCGACGGAGCCACCGAGCGAACCGGGCGGTTGGATATTCTCGTCAACAATGCTGGCATTGCGATGGTCAAGCAGATTGGCGATGTCAGTGAAGACGATTGGGACAAATGTCTGGATACGAATCTGAAGGCTGCCTTCTTCGGGTGCAAAGCGGCGATTCCGCACATGAGTGAGGGCGGGGCGATCGTGAACACCGCGAGCAATGCCGGCTTGTTGCCCCGGGCTCACGATCCGGTTTATTCGATCAGCAAGATGTCGCTGGTCGCGTTGACGAAGAGTTTGGCGTTATGTCATGCTGGAGATCGGATTCGCATCAACTGCGTCTGTCCGGGTCCGGTCGGTGATACTGGTATGGTCAACGCGGATTTGGACAAAGCTCCTGATCGTGAGGCGGAGGCGAAGAAGTTTATCGGAGCCAGCCCGTTGGCGGCCGCTTACGATCGCATGATTTCCCCGCAGGAGGTTGCGGAGTCGATTTTGTATCTCGTCAGTGATGTCAGCGTGATGGTCACGGGAACCGCGATCGCCATCGATGGTGGCAAATCGCTTGGCGTGCCACCGAAGTGAAAATCGGAGAAATCCCCATAGATCGCGGAGGTCAACACGGGGAATCTCAAATGGTGACCCGTGTGTATTCATTGATTCCTTGAATGGAAGGAGCCCTTTTCCATGGCGACACAAACTCCTGATCAACTCCAAGGTAAAACCTGCAAGCCCTGCGAAGGTGGCGTGCAGAAGATGAACCAGCAGCAGGCCAAAGAACAAATCATCGAATTGGCCGGTTGGAAGCTGACGCGGGATGCCAACTGGATTGAAAAGAAGTGGGTTTTCAAGAACTTCCAACAATGCTTGAACTTCTTGAACCATGTCGGCGAAGTCGCGGAGGCGGAGCAGCACCATCCCGATTTGCATTTGGAAGGCTACAAGAATGTGAGAATCGAAATCTCCACCCACGCCATCGACGGCCTCTCCGAAAACGATTTCATCCTCGCCGCCAAAATCGACGGCATTGATCTGAAGAGCTTGTAGTTTCCAACTCGCAAAAATGGCCTTCAACTCCAGTCCATCGTCGGTCAGGATCTGCCTGATGTTTTGACTAGCCAACAGGCCAGGGTGAGGAGAGTGTTCTGTGCGGACCAAAATCGTGCTGTTGGGGCTTCTACTCGTTCTTGGATGTGGCTCACAAGAACCACCGAGGGACACGCCAGGCAATCAGAACACTCAGAAAGCCCAGGACGATCAGAACACTCAGGAAGAAACCGACTCTCAATCGGAGACCGATCGCATTCAGCGAGAGTTGCGGGCTGTTGTGGAAGCGGTCTATGACTCAGAGGTGCAGACAGTCCTCGACTACACTCATCCCAGAGTGATTAAGTTGGCAGGTGGGGAAGAACCGTTGAGAGCAATGATCCAAGAGGTTTACTCGGAATTCGAATCGGCAAATATGGAGGTCGAGTCGGTCACGTTTCATGAAGCTCCGACTTTTCTCCAATCGAAGGCCAATCGGTTTTCGGTTGTCCCATTCACAAGTGTTGTCACGTTTGGTGACCAGCGAATCAAAGCGGTTGGTTATCAGGTTGGCGTTCAAAGGTTCGGAGCGACCGATTGGAAGTACGTCGATGGTGCTTACATCGAGAAAAACGGTACTCAATTACTTCTCCCTGACTTTCCGGCTGACTACCAATTCCCGAAATACGGTTTCGCGCGGCAATAGTCGTAGCTCAGGCTGTGTCTGACATTTCAACTTTCGGACCACGGTTTCGAAGCGGTCCTTCACCGCCGATCTCCGTCACGCGATTGTAACAATCAATTATTTTTTGCGTGATTTCCGGGTTGAACTCGTTATACCTGAAAAGAGGTTAACCGAATTCGTCCTCGGAGAGCGTCACACGCTGGTTTTCGTGTTGAACAATCTGCGAGCAGCGACAACGGAGCGGGTTACGTCAACCCGCTTCCACAATCAAAGCCTTGACAAGGCACTCGAAGGAGTTGGTCATGACGCGTCGTCGATGCCTGATCGCCGGTGGATTGTTGGTTCTGGGTTTGATCGCCGGACCCATTTGGAGTACCGCGAAGGAGACCGAATCCCAGGAGAAAACCGCGGTTGCGGAAATCTCGGGGGCGGAGTTGTTCCAACGTGAATGGTTGCCCGACGATAGCCGAAGCCATGGGGGCGACGGGTTGGGGCCGGTCTTCAATGACTCTTCTTGTGTGGCGTGTCATAACCAAGGCGGAGCCGGCGGCGGTGGACCGCTTGGTAAGAACGTCAACATTATCTCTGCCGTCTTCAACGGTGTCACCACTCCCGGCATGATCCCGCAACCGAGACGTTCCGTTCCGGAGCAACTTTTCCGCTCGCTGATCGGTTTGGACAACAACGCTCGGCAACCCCGTGTGATCAAGATCAACGATGAAACCGTCGCCAAACGGCGGAAGCAATTGGTTGATGAAGTCGCCGCGATTCACCCTGGTTTCCGCACGGCGGGCAGCGTCGTGGTGCATCATGGTTCGACGGCAGATGGTTATCCGAATTGGCGATCGAAGTTCCTGAACAACGGATTCAATCAGTTTCAAGGAGTCCAAACGTTCGCCGCGCCGAATCAAGCCTTGATTCTGAACGAGTCGTTCGATGCTCCTCAAGCAGTCGTTCAGGACATTGAGGCGTTCGCGTTGGAATCCGTCCCTGAAGAAGCCCATTCACACACACACCAACCCGTGCAACAGGCGGTCGATTGGCAGGCATTGAACAACGCCAAAATGCAGGCCCGGAATATCGCCAATCATGTGATGCAGCACGGCAACTTCACCGTGACAGTCACGCAACGAAATCCGACGGCGTTATTTGGCATCGGGGCGATGGATCAGGTTTCTGATGAAGCTCTCGAAGCCGCCGCGAAACGCAAGTTCGAGAAGTTTCCGGAAGTCAGCGGTCGAGTGGCACGATTGGCCGATGGTCGCATCGGGCGGTTCGGTTGGAAAGCTCAGAAAGCGACTCTCGAAGACTTCACCCTCACAGCTTGTGCCGTCGAACTCGGTTTGAACGTGCCAGGGCATGCCCAGTCCGGTAATCCTCTCGATCCGGAATACACCAGCGAAGGTTATGACCTCACCAAGGCGGAATGCGATTCACTCGTGAACTATCTGCACGACTTGCCCGCGCCAATCAAAAACCAACCCGCTGAGAAACCGTTAGTGGAATACCTTTCGACCGGCGAACAGCTCTTTGAACAAGTCGGCTGTGCAACCTGTCACACCCCGGAACTTGGCGACGCCAAAGACATCTACAGCGATCTTCTGTTGCATGATATGGGGGCTCAACTGGGTGACACCGGCAGCTACGGTGTGTTCGTTCCAAATTCACCCGGTAGTGAAGATGCGAGCCCCGTTCCGCAGCTCACGGAACTCAAGCGAATGATGCAGCCAACACAGCAAGTAGCCGAAGATTTCGGCGCACAAGGCGAACAAGCTCAAGCGACCAAAATCATTGGGGCGTTGCAGCAGGAATGGCGAACTCCACCGCTATGGGGCGTTCGCGACTCCGCACCATATTTGCACGACGGTCGTGCCGACACTTTGGAACAAGCCATCGCTCTTCACGGCGGGGAAGCCAATCGGTCGGCTCAGATGTTCTTCAGCCTGAAACCATCACAACGACTGCAACTGATTTCGTTCTTGAAATCTCTATCGGCTCCGACCGCCGAATTAGCCGTTCGATAGGTTGCCGACGAAAACTAGTATGACGACCAACACGAAAGCCCGCCGAGCAAATTCGGCGGGCTTTCTGTGTTTTTGGGCTTCCGCGATCGTCCTACGATTCCGGTGATGGTGCGGTTTCGATTTCCGGTGCTTCCGGCAGCGGGATGTTGGGTTCCGCTTCACTCGCGATGACCGACGCCGCATCGTCTTCGGGAATCAACCACGCCGACAGCCAGCCATTCACCGCCGTGATCCGACGAACGAAATACCGAATCGGTTCTTCCGGCGTCTTCAATTCGATGAAGCGAGGAAACTCAATGGTGGCGGGAATCGATTTTTCGAATTGGTTCCGAACTCCCGTCGACACCAACACGCCCGACCGTTGATTCTGTCGCACGTCATCGTCTTCTTCGTATTCCGGCAGGGTTTCGGCGTAGATGTCTTGGCCTTTGCCACGACGAAGCAAGATTTTGTCGCCCTTCATATCCAATCGGAATGGAATCGAAATCAGTTGCGGGGAGACGTTTTCTTCGACTTCGAACTTCGCACGCAGCAGCACATAAACTTCGCCACCTTCGACAACGACTCGGATGTTGTCTTGCTCGAAGAACGTGAACTTGTCGGGCCCGGTGACTTCGGCGGAGAAGTCGAGGTCTTGGCCGAAGAGGTCGCTGAAGTAGCGTTCGAATTCGGCTCGCAGGGCTTTCTCGTCCATCGTGCGGTTTTCCAAGCTGGCTCGATCCACGAAGGCGGTCATCGCACTTTCGTGCACGTGTAACGTAAAGCCAGATTCCTCGACGAAATCAACCGGCAATTCGCCGCCCCCGAACTCATCGGACCGTGTAATCCGGTTCGTGAGAAATACGAGCGTATCGGTGGAACGATACTCGGCGGCTTTCGGGTGTAGATCGTATTTTTCGAGTCGGGCCAACTGTCCTTCGCGAAGCATCTTTTCCGCTTCGATCAGACCGTTTCCGACTTGTTCATCGAGTTCTTGTGTCAAGCGGGTAACGACCCGACGCCGAGTCATGGCGTTCGCATCCGGGATGCGACTGCGGGCCTCTTTGAGCGTCAAGTTTTCCAGCACCGTACCGAAGACCGGCAAACAACTAATTGGCGTTTGCGGATCGTATGGCATGTTGCCCGCTTGGGCTCCGGCACCAGCGGGAGCGGTGCGAAAACCATCCGGTGTGATGTAAACCGGCTTCGTGGCTTTGAAGTCCGCCCGCCCCGCATTCCGCACACTGATGTTGCAGCGTTCGCCCACGGTATGACTGTTCGTCACGCCGTTTACAAGCAGGTGGAGTTCGGCGGCGGAATCATTGGGGATCACGTCGATGGTTGTGGTCGTGACCGTGTCGCTGTGTCCGCTGACTTGGGCACCGGCGACCACTTCTTGCACTGGTTCGATTCGGCGGTCCCGACGATCCGCGAGATCTTGCAACGCACCTTCGAAGGCCGTGGTGTGAGTGTCGTAATTGAAATAGGTCCGTCGCAGCCATTGTCCCAACGGCATCGCCGATTCCTCGGCAACTTCCGAAACATTGTGGAATTCGGTTTGAATGTCGATCGCCATCTGTCCGTTCACACGACGTTCGATCCGCGCTTTCTCGTAATCGGAAACCGTCGGCAGGAAACCCAACCGGTCGTACGCGTCCTCCGGGTTTTTGCGAGACACGGCATCGCGAAGTTTCCGATACCGAATGATTGCATCGTTGTTGCTGGCGGTCGCTGACTCCCATTGGTTGAGCAGCGAATCCAAGGCGTTCGCGAGGGCGCTGAACGGTTGGGATGACAAAGTCTCGCGGACCAATTCCGAATGCGAGGGCAGGGGGCGCAACCGTTCTCGAGTGACCTCCACAGCCTCACGAGACCCCGCTTCCGATTTCGTTTTTTGGTCGTCGTTTTTGTCGGGGGCGTCTTCGGGCTCGGGGTTCAGCGATTTATCGAGGTCCTCGAGCTTAAGGTATTTCGTCCAGCCGGCACTGTTGTCGTTCTCGGTGCCCTTCTGATTGGAAAGGTGGTCTTCCAGATTGTCCAACCGGATGCGTGCCGCTAGCAGCGGGTTGGCGAGAGCGTTGGTTTCCAAGACTCGCAGGGTCTTCCAGTACAACTCGGCTTTTCGTTTGAGCTGTCCCGAGAGCGAGAGCAGCAACGCTTGTTGGCTGGGATCCGTTTCCTCTCGAGACGCCTGCCGAAGTTGTTTCGCGTGCTGGAGCAAAGTTTCGAGGGCTTTGCGTTGTGCCGCGATGCTGTCGGGCTTCTCGTTGAAGAACGCCACGATATCTTTGACGATCGGATTGGCGAGCGGTTGCCAACGGTTTTCCAGACCATCGAAGTCTGCCTGTTGCAATCCGAGGGGGACGCCGCGGCGATGAAGCCCCTGCAACCCACTCGTGCTCGTTTTTTTGGTGTTGCCGAAACGAGAGCCGAACGGGTTCTGTGCCTTCACGTCGGGCACACCTCCCACGCCGATGCAAGCGACTCCCAGGTAGACCAAGAACACGTATTGACCGCGAACGGTTCGGAGCCGAAAAGCGTCGGTCATGGAATCCCTTTCAACCGATTGAATACCCACGCCGGACGCTTGTCTGAAGCAAGCGAAAATATCACCGGCTTTCGGCAAATCGGATCGGGTTGCAACCGATCTTCACCGAATACCATCTGGGATCGGTTGTAGGGATTGTGATTCCATCAGAGTTTTATGGGGCAGCGATATCACCAAACTCAACCGCAGAATCAGGCTCGTTGACCTCGACTTTGGAAGTTGGCGAAGAAGTTAACTCAAGTGTTGTTGACTGATCGAATTTTCAGACCGAAAAAACTAAAAATCACTGTGGATATTCACACTTGAACTTGCGAGAATGAAAAAAGTTTCTCTCGTCACCAATTTTGTTAGGGACCATGCAGATGGGTTACGCACAAGAGTACGCCGAGTCAGATCGGTTCGACGGCCAGAATGCCTTTGCCGCGGATTTGTCGCTTGAACATCGGCTGGCGTTCCTGCGGAAGGTGTACGTTCACGTCTTCGGTGCGATCGTCGCCTTCATTGCCTTGGAAGCGGTAATTTTGAATATCGCTCCCCTCCGCGACGCATTGTTCGGCATGTTTGTGGCTACCAACGGCCTGATCCTGCTGGGATTTATTGCCGTCAGCTGGATCTGCCACAAATGGGCCTACAGTGAAGTGTCCCAACAAACGCAGTATGTCGGGCTTGGTGTGTATGTGTTTGCAGAGGCACTCTTCTTTGCCCCGCTGTTACATATTGCCTCGGGAAGCGATCCTCGGTTTGCCGCCGTCGGTGGTAGCCCTCATGTGATTCCTACCGCCGCATTTCTCACCTTGCTGATCTTCGGTGGGCTGACCGCCTTCGTGCTGCTGACGAAAACCGACTTCTCATTCATGCGAGGCATCCTCAGCGTCATCACGATGGCTGCTCTCGGACTCATCGTCGCAAGCTTCTTCACCCCAATTTCCCTGGGTTTGTGGTTCATCGTGGCGATGGTTGTGCTGTTCAGTGGTTGGATTCTTTACGACACCTCGAACATCTTGCATCACTTCCCGACGCACATGTACGTGGCCGCATCCCTGGAGTTGTTCGCCTCCATCGCGACACTGTTCTGGTACATGATTCGCCTCGTCATGATGTTCGCAGGCGACGACTAATCGCGAACGCAAATTCTTGGTGATCGGACGATTCAAGACGGGCCGGTCAGGGAGTTCCTCGGAACACCCCGGCCGGTCCGTTTTTATTGACTGTCGTCCCGCGATTCTGTTGCTTAGCAAGACACAACTCGAAACGGTTTCGTATTTGCCCCAGCGGAGAGGCCAAAGAAAAAGCCCCGGAGATTGCTCTCCAGGGCTTTCTGTATTTGTCGGTCGCTGTCGACTCGTCGAAAGACCAATGCCTATCGCGAGAGGAACGCCACGACCTGGCCGACATCGACGGGAAGACTCACGTCCTCAAATGTTGGCAGCGTCGAAACGGTTGCCGTGAGGCTGTTGGCATCGAAATCGATCCAGCTGCAACGTTCGGGCGACCCCTCTTCGATGATGCTGGAGTACAATCCCTTGAGGTTCGGTCGGTTCCGTAGGGTGATGACGTCGCCCGGACGCATCATGATCGAAGGTTTGTCGGATTTACGTCCGTTGATCATGAAGTGACCGTGCACGATTCCCTGACGAGCTTGCGGACGAGTCTTGGTGAAACCAGCTCGTCGCACAACATTGTCGAAACGGCGTTCGCACAGCACCAGCAATTGTTCGCCGGTGTTGCCTTTCATCGCTCGGGCTTTGTTGAAGTACTTCAACAGTTGCTTGTCGCGGAAACCGTAATAGAACTTAATCTTCTGCTTTTCACGGAGTGCCAAACCGTAGGTTGACATCTTCCGTCGTCGTTGAGCCATTCCCGGTGGAAAGTCTCGCCGTTCTTGTGCTTTGATAGCACCGGCATTCTCGAACACCTGGGTTCCCAATCGACGATTGATCCGACCTTTCGGACCTGCGTAACGCCCCATCTTGTCTTAACTCCCAATGAGTTTTCCTGTTGTGTCGATCGTCTTGACCGCCAAGACCGATCAATTCACAACCGATGAGAATGATTGGCGGCTGAAGGAATCAGACCGTGGGAAGATCGGAGATCGCAAGCGAAACCGATCTTGCATTCATGTTCAGAGAACAGGAAACGCCGCCCGATTGGGGCTCCACCTTGTCTCTTGCAACCATTCTCGTTGAAGTCCCAGACTCCGCACCGCGATCAACGCGCACGGCAGCCGCGAACTGGGAAAGGGTGAAGCTAATGTCTCCGCAGCAGAAAAGCAAGGGGTGAGAACAGGGTGCTTGACTAAATTTCAAGCATCTGATGCGGAATGAGGCATCCATTGGCGTTACAGTCGCATCCAAAAGGAATCGACATTACAATGTTTGCATGACAGAGTCTCTGCGCGGCCATTATCTCGTCGCGGGCAAGCAGCTTCGCGATACGAATTTCTTCAAGACTGTCGTTTTGGTCATCGAGCATGGCGATGATGGGGCGATGGGGTTAGTGGTGAACCGTCCTTCGTCGATCCGCGTATCCCATGCGTTGTCGGAGCATTTTTCCTACCCGGAAACTGATGAAGTTGTGTTTCTCGGTGGGCCCGTCGAACCGTCCGCGCTCTTTGTATTGCACAATGCGGGGGATCTCGATGAGGAGGAGTCCTCGGTGCTTCCTCATGTGTTTGTCGGTGGGAGTGCGGAGGCGTTCTCGCGTGTGGTTCAAGCCGCTGCGGCGGGCACCCGTGAAGGGCTGCAAATCCGGGTATTTTCCGGATGTGCCGGCTGGGGGTCCGGGCAGTTGGAAAGCGAACTCAGTCGTGGAGATTGGTACGTCTTGCCCGCCGATTCCGATTCGCTCTACGAGACCGATCCCTATGAACTTTGGGACGAGCAAATGTCTCGATTGACGAAGAAAAATCGGATTCTTCCGTCCTGGCCTGCGAATCCGGAGTGGAATTGATCGCCGAGGATTGATTACCAGCGGACGAGAATCGGTTTTCTACTTGGCAAAGATTCGTTGCAGTCGGCGTTGGATGTCGCGTTCGAGCAGCACGTCTCGACCTTGCAGAATCCATCCTGATGGTGCGGTCTGACCGACAACTGCATTCAGGTCGCGTTGAAGTGGCGTATGGTCTTGGAAGGTCGCACCGCCAGCCGAGTTGGCCGCTAAACCGACGACGTCCTCAAGTTCCTTGTACGCTTCGACTGCGATTGTGTAGCCGCCATCGACCGGTGTTATGTGGACGACGACCTTGCGTCGGACCGATTGAAACGTGCTTTCGAGTCGGTTCTCGAGACCGATCGACTCCCGGTGCCACGGCTCCTGGATCCCCGAGCCAATCTTGTAACGCGTTTCGATGATGCCGTCCAACCGACTTTCACGCTCGACTTCGAACGGGTACTCGTGGAGGACATCGACCGTGCGTTCCCAGAGGTAGTCTTGGTTGGTCGTGGCGACATACAAGGGTGCGTTGTTCGGTGGCGCGGACGCAGTCTGCATGAGTTGGCAACCACTCGCCAACACAACCAGCGTACAAAGCCAGAATGGTGCACAAGAATGAGGCATAAGAACCGCATCATTCGAGATAGGGTATGGAAAAGGTTGAGAAATCCGCTGAGAGAAGGGCGGGAGTTTGGCAGAATCGCCAAAATGCAACAACCCCAATTTTGAGGAGAAATCAAAGGGGGTTGATTCGTGTTTTCGCTTGAACACGGTCGGTGGCAAAAAGCGGTTGCCAGCGTGGGCACGACGGCCAAGAAAAGAAAGTTACCCGGCCAGGATTTGAACCTGGACTAACGGAACCAAAATCCGTGGTGCTACCGTTACACTACCGGGTAAGGATGTTTTCGGTCGTGCGGGAGGATTCTAGACATTCGCGACAAATCTGGCAATCCTTCTCGACGGTTGGTTGGCCAGTTCCTGCGAAATTGCTCAAGAATTCGCAAAAATCCTGGAATTGAGCGGAATAAATTGGGTTGAAACCACTCCTATTGATGGCACAATCCCCGTCTGGGATTTCTATTCGCGCTTTTGAATTTGCTACGAAAGGACACTTTCATGGATTTGCGTAAATTGTTCGCGCAAGGATTGGCAATGTTGTTCATGGTCGGCATGACCGCTGGTTTCGTCGGTTGTGGACCAAAGGAAGAGCCACCAGCGACTGGTGAAGAAGAAGCTCCCGCCGAACCAGGCGAAGAAACCGAAGGCACTGAAACACCCGCCGAAGCGGAAACCGAAGAACCGGCCGAGACCGAAGAGCCAGAAGAAAAACTGCCGACGCCCGCTGAAGAACCTGAAGGTGGTTCCGGCGAAAAGAAAGACGTCGAGAAATTGCCAGAGTAATCTTGGCATCGGGCTCTGTTGAGTCCATATGAAAACTCAAGACGCCGTAGCCTTTGTTGCTGCGGCGTCTTTTTCTATGCTGTCTTGAAAATTGTCGCCCCTTATTTTGATCAGGATGGTCGCAAATGACTGCACCGTCGACTGAAACGTCCATGGAAGAACTCCGTTGGGAAAAATTTCCCGTCCTCGATGATGGTTTCGTGTGCCTTGTTGATGTGATGGGCAACGATTCCTCTGTCGTTCAGGCAGCTCGGGTCAGTTATGGCGAAGGAACCAAAAAGGTTTCCGACGACCGCACGCTCATTCGCTATCTTATGCGACATCGGCACAGCACGCCCTTTGAGATGGCGGAAATCAAACTGCTCGTTCGGGTTCCGATGGATTGCTGGCGACAGTGGATTCGTCATCGCACCGCCAATGTCAACGAATACAGTACGCGGTATTCCCTTGCGATCGACGCCGCCCAGACGACATTGCCAGGTGAATGGCGAAGTCAGGCGGACTCCAATCGTCAGGGAAGTGGCGACTTTCTTGCATCGGAAGTTGGCGAGGAATTGACTGCGGCGGAGAAAGACTTCCAAGATCGCTCTCGCACACTCTATCAGAACCGCATTGATGCCGGTGTGGCCCGCGAGCAGGCCCGAAAGGATTTGCCGCTTTCGACTTACACGGAGGCCTACTGGAAAATCGATCTGCACAACTTGTTGCACTTTCTAAGCTTACGGATGGACTCTCACGCTCAGTTGGAAATCCGCGAGTACGCCACGACGATCGGTGAGAAAATCGTCAAGCCACTCTTCCCGGTTGTTTGGGAAGCCTTTGAAGATTACCGGCTCGGTGGTCAGTTCCTCACGCGGTTGGATCAGGAAGTCATTGCCAAGTTGATGGCAACGGGCGGGCAAGAAAGTCTTTCGCCACCATTCACGGACGAGTTGTTTTTGCAGTGTCAGGATGCAACTTGGAAGGATCTGAAGCGTTGTCGCGAACGCGACGAGTGCCGAGCGAAACTGCAACGCATGGGAATTCTGAAGGCCGATGAGGCGGATGCATCATGAGTGACTACGGACAATTTCCCGGGACGCGGATGCGTCGAAATCGGCGTCATGATTGGTCGCGACGGTTGGTGCAAGAACACACGCTGACCGTGAACGATCTGATTTGGCCGGTCTTTGTGAAAGAGGGGCAGGGCGAACGCGAGACGATTCCATCAATGCCCGGCGTTGAACGGCTGACGATTGACCTTCTTGTCGATGCGGTCGGTGAAGCGGCTGACTTGGGGGTTCCTGCGGTGGCCATTTTCCCTGCGACCGATCCGTCTCTCAAGACCAGCGATGCCCGCGAAGCCGCCAATCCGGAGAATCTCGTCTGTCGCACCGTGCGAGCCGTCCGCGAAGCCGTTCCGAATATCGGCATCATTTGTGATGTTGCACTCGATCCGTATTCCAGTCACGGGCAAGACGGCTTGGTGAAGAATGGCTATGTTGTCAACGATGAGACGGTCGAGATGTTGTGTCGACAGGCGGTCGTGCAGGCCGAAGCCGGTTGCCAAGTGATTGCCCCATCGGACATGATGGACGGACGCATTGGCTCAATTCGCTCCGCTTTGGACGAAGCCGGATTCGATGACGTGCAAATTTTGGCTTATGCCGCGAAGTATGCATCCGCGTTTTATGGTCCGTTTCGGGACGCGGTTGGCTCGTCGGGGAATCTTGGTAGCGGTGACAAACGCACCTACCAAATGGACCCCGCCAATGGTGATGAAGCTCTTCGGGAAGTCGCTCTCGACATCGCCGAAGGAGCCGATATGGTAATGGTCAAGCCGGGAATGCCGTATCTCGATATCGTGCATCGCGTGAAAGCGGAGTTCCGTTTACCAACGTACGCTTACCAAGTCAGCGGTGAGTACGCGATGCTCGCCGGTGCGGCGGAGCAAGGTTGGCTGGATCGTGACAGGGTCGTGCTCGAAAGCCTGCTCGCCTTCAAACGAGCCGGTGCCGACGGCGTACTGACCTACTTCGCCATCGAAGCGGCCCGGTTGTTGCGAGGCGGAGCGTAGGGCGTGAAGAGGCGAGAGTCGAAGAAAACTCTCGACTCTCACCCTCACTCTCTACACTTCACGCACAGACTCCGTAGAATACCCGCGTTCTTGCCCTGAATTCTTACCCCCCCGAAAAGTTGTTCCATGTCGCAGCAGTACATTTTTTCGATCGAAAGTCTGACCAAGCAGTTTGGCGATAAGGAAGTTCTGAGCAATATCTGGCTGGCGTTCTATCCCGGCGCGAAGATTGGCGTCCTGGGGAACAACGGTTCCGGTAAGAGTACGCTTCTGAAAATCATGGCCGGTGAAGACAAAGACTTCATGGGCACCGCACGCCCGATGAAGGGCATTCGCATCGGGTATTTCCCGCAAGAGCCGCGTTTGGACGACTGGGAAACCGTTGGCGAATGTATCCAAGATGCCGTGAAAGAGTCGCAGTCGATTCTGGACCGGTACAATGAAGTGAACATGAAGTTCGCCGAGGTCGATCCCGACGAAATGGACGACCTCATCGCCGAACAGGCCAAGCTCCAAGACCAAATTGACGCCAACAATTTGTGGGAACTTGATCGGCAAGTCGAAATCGCGATGGATGCCATCAACGTTCCGCCGTCGGACGCGAAGATCACAAATCTTTCCGGGGGGGAGAAACGCCGAGTCGCGTTGTGTCGACTCGTGTTGCAGGCACCGGACATGCTGCTACTCGACGAACCGACCAACCACCTCGACGCGGAATCGGTGGCCTGGTTGGAGCAGTATCTTCACAAGTTCCCCGGTACTGTCGTCGCGGTCACACACGACCGGTACTTCCTCGACAACGTCGCCGGTTGGATCTTGGAACTCGATCGCGGCCATGGTTATCCGTACGAAGGTAACTACTCGACCTATCTGGAAAAGAAAGCCGCCCGGATTGCCGTCGAACAGAAACGCGAATCGAAACGGCAAAAAGAATTGGCCCGCGAACTCGAATGGGTGCGAATGTCGCCGAAAGCTCGGCAGACCAAGAGCAAATCGCGACTCGACCGCTACGAGCAACTTGCCGCTCAGCAATACGACGCCCGTGACGACGCTCCCGATATTCAAATTCCCGTCGCACGTCCGCTGTCCGATTTGGTCGTGCGTGCTGAAAACGTCAAGAAAGCCTTCGGCGAGAAGTTGTTGTTCGACGACTTGAACTTCGATTTGCCACGCGGGGGAATCGTGGGCGTCATTGGCCCGAACGGGGCCGGGAAAACCACGTTGTTCAAGTTGATCGTTGGGCAAGAAGAAGCTGACGGCGGTTCACTCCGCATCGGTGATAGCGTAGATATTTCCTACGTCGATCAAAATCGCGACGCTCTCGCCGCCGATAAAACGGTTTATGAGGAAATCTCCGGGGGGGTGGATCAACTCGAAGTCGGGGGCACCCGGATTCACGCTCGGGCGTACGTCGGCCGATTCAACTTCAAAGGCACCGACCAACAAAAGAAGGTTGGTAAACTCTCCGGTGGGGAACGTAACCGCGTCCACTTGGCGAAGTTACTCCGCTCCGGCGGGAATCTTCTTCTGCTCGACGAACCGTCGAACGATCTCGATGTCGATACCCTGCGGGCACTCGAAGAAGGTCTCGAAAGTTTCGGCGGCTGTGCGATGGTCTCCAGCCACGACCGTTGGTTCCTCGACCGACTGGCGACCCACATTCTCGCGTTTGAAGGGGATAGCAAAGTTGTCTTCCACGAAGGCAATTTTGAAAGCTACGAAAACGCCAAGAAAAAACGCGACGGCGAAGACGGCTCACCAAAACGCTTCCGCTACCGACCGGCAACGGCGTGATTCAAAAGAGACCGCTATCCTCGTCTTCGGTCTTTGACGCACGTTTGCGGCGACCCGCCTTGGATTTCTCTTTGGTGTCGGCGGTGCCGGTGTTGTCGAAAGGGGCGAGGACGGGTTGGCCGTCGTCGTCGAGGCGGGTGAGGAGTTCGATCCGCTGTTCCGTATGATCAAGAACGGCGTAGCATTTCCGCAGCAGTTTGACGCCTTGTTCGAACTGCGTCATGGATTCATCCAGGCCGAGCGTGCCATCTTCGAGTTGCCGAACAATTGCCTGCAATTGCTCAAGTGATTCCTCGAAAGATGGTTCGGTTTCTGGCTGTGATTTCTTGCTCATGAGTCCTGTTGATTCGCGGAAGGGGGATCGGTTTCGGTTGGTTCCACCGTTTCGATGCGGCTCTGCAAGCGGCCATCGCGGAGGAGAATTTCGAGTGGTTCGTTGGGGGCAACATCACGTACACTGCGGATCACGTCGCCCGATGCAGGATTGCGAGCCACGCAATATCCCCGCGAAAGAACCTTGAGCGGGCTCAGACTGTCGAGGGTTTCGGACAGGCCGTCAATTCGTTGTTTCTGTGTGGCGACAACCCGGCGAATCGACTTGCTCAGGCGTTCGGACAACTCATCGACAGTTCGAGTCTCCTGATGAACGCGGTCAAGCGGTCGCGTGAAGGCACGACGGGAAGCCAAATTTTCGAGCGTGCTGCGAGCTGTCGTGATGCGACCGCGAAGTCCATCAATCAGCCGGTCTTGCAAGCGTTGGATTTCCGCGGCGACTTCCTGACGGTGTGGCACCACAAGTTCACCGGCTTCGCTGGGAGTGAGCGCTCGTACGTCGGCGACCAGATCGGAAATGCTCACGTCAATCTCGTGTCCCACTGCGCTGACGACCGGCAAGGGACAATCGAAAATCGCTCGGGCAACGATTTCTTCGTTGAATGACCAAAGGTCTTCCAAGCTCCCACCACCGCGTCCAACGATAATCACATCGACATCCGGAATCGACGGAGCCGAGCGAATCGCATTGGCGATTTCACCGGCGGCTTTCGCACCCTGCACGGCAACGGGAAGAATCACGATGTTGCAGCCGTTCCAGCGTCGGGTGATGACCTGCAACATGTCGCGGACAGCGGCACTTGTAGGGCTCGTGACAATGGCAATTCGCTTGGGAAATCGGGGCAGCGGGCGTTTGCGTTCTGGATCGAACAACCCTTCGCGAGCCAATTTTTCTTGCAACTGGCGAAATGCCAATTCTAGTGCACCGATGCCCTGTGGCAACAACTCCTCAATGATCAACTGGTACTGTCCGCGTGGCGGATATACTTCGACTCCGCCGACCGCGACGACTTCCAAACCGTCGGCCAAATCAAACTTGATCTTCGAAGCTGCTCGTCGCCAGATGACACCCCGAATTTGGGCGTCAGAGTCTTTGAGCGTAAGATACACATGCCCCGAGCCGGCCCGTACGCAATTCGACAGCTCCCCCAACACCGCCATGTGGGGGAACGTCATTTCCATCACGCCTTTGATCTGCTGCGTGAGTTCTGTGACTGTCAGTGGTTCGAGTTCTGGCATGCTTGGTGCTATCCGAGTCCCACATTCTTCACGTATTGGATGGCACGGGGGATATCACCGATCGGGTCGGGCCCAACGGTGCGTTCCGCGACAAGCCAACCGTTGTAAGGGGCTTCATCGAGCATGGCCAGGAACTCATCCCAGACGACATCGCCTCGACCGACCGCAACTTCCACACCGCCGCCGTCCACATCGGAGACGGCGTCGCGGACTTGGACTTGTTGCACGAACTCATGCAAGGTCACAAAGGCTGCCGGCACGTTCTCGCCACCCATCACGATGCCTGCTGGGTCGAAGTGAATGCCGATTGGTCCTTGATCAACGGCGGACAGCAATCGGTGCACATCGCTAGCCGAGTCACGCGACGGCGTCAGTCCCAGGACGACACCAATGTGGTTTGAGGTGCGGGCGATGTCGTTCAAGACTTCCACAGCGGTCTGGAAAGCAGGGGAGTCCGGATCGGTCGGCACACGGCCCAGACGAGCCGTCATGACTTTGGCACCCAACTGATAGCTGAATTCCAAACCGCGTTTCACGCCCCCGATTCTGGCATCCAAATGGTTTGGGTCGAGCAAGTAGGACCGCAGTGGGAATGTCGTTCCTGCAACAGTCAAACCATGTTCGCCGAGGAAGTGCAGCAGATGACGACGCCCCGTGTCCGACAGTTCGGACTCAACCACTTCGTTGCGGATGTCCAACTCGATTCCGGTCGCACCGGAGTCGGCAGCAGTTTGCATCGCGTGTTTCAATGGTTGGCGAAAACATCGGGTCGCCACAGCAAAGCGTAACGGTCGCATCGATTGGGTCCAGTTCAAATTGGCGGTCACTTCAGCGGTATTGTAGCGACCAACCGGCAGCGGCGCGAACCGTGGACCAGGAAGCGGATCACTTTGGCGAATCGTTTTCGCTGGACTTCAATTTCAGCTCGCTCGCCTCAATTTCCTCGATCTCGGTTTCGAGAGTTCCATCGGTTCCCTGTGTCACGATGATCTTGGTTTGGGTTCGGAGTTTGATCTTGGTCACCATTTTCGAGCCTTCGCTGTTCTCGGACGTCGCAAGGAGTTCAAGGTGACCGGGCTGACATTGATGGTGAGTTCGAGTGAACCGTGACGGCAAACGGAATTTTCGGTTGCCAATTCGGTATCGAATTTCTCGATCACCTTGGTTCGTGACTTGAAAATCAATAGCCGCAGATTTGGGGCGACCGAACAGTTGTACGGCGAAGTACACGCCCGTTGTCTCGCTCTGCGCGATAGCCACGCCGGTTTCGATGACGGCCTCTCGCAGCATGTTCTTACGATGCCCCGGCGACTCTTTCCAGCCTTCGACAAAACGTTCTGCCAAGGGGGCGGTCGCGAAACCAGTCGTCCGGAACTGATATGCGATGTTTTCAGCAATGAAACATAAGTCGTATTTCTGATCTTTGGCACGTTCTGCGGGCGTCCGCTCATCCGCTTGATGTCCGTACCGTCCCGTACGAGCCATGTATTCGGCGAACTCTTTCGCGGTTTGAGTGAGTGTCTCGTTAGTTGTGAGGATGGAAAGTTCCTTCGTCTTACGAAATTCGTTGGTCTGTTTCACGATCAGGGCCGCGGCTTCTGCTTTGTCCGCCATCGATTTCGGCCGATATTCCCCGACCTTCTCGACCGTGATTTCTTGGGCGGTTGTTGTCTCGTCCGTCTCTGCGATTGCCATTGGCACGCGTGTTGGGAATAGCGTCAGTACTAAGCTATAGAGAGCGATTTTATTCATCGTATGTTCCAAGTTTGATTCGACTTCGTGTTTAGTCATTACACTCTTTTAAGTATAGCGAGGAGCGATCAGACACCACCAAAAAAAACTATGTGTGGTCATTTCAACCACCTTGGCAGTTTCGACACCAGCGTTAACACGAATTAGCAGCAACTCAAGGAGATCTGCCAGTGGAACACGGTTTGCACAATGAAGCGCGCAGTTCAAGTGATGTTCTCCGGATGGGAAATCGTCCTTGAACTCGAACGCAGTTCTTAGGACAAGCGAATCAGAAAGGAATGGAATGAAACTGACTTCAAAAGCCATCGTTGCATGGATCGGGCTCATTGGCTTTGCCATGATGCCCGAACCTAGCCAGGCTCAGGTTGGCGTGGGTACGGGCGGATTCAACTACAACTATTATGGGGCTGGCGGACCACGCTACGGGTTAAGCTACGGACGTTACGGTTTTGGCTATGGGCTAAACAACGGTTTTGACAATGCGGGTTATCCCCGTGCATTTCATAATCGTAATCCCTATCGCTACGGCTATGGCGTCTCCAATAACCCCTATACGAGCTATGGATTAAACCCCTATGGCTATGGCCGGTACAACGATCTTGATCGGAATGATGACTGGTACTACGACTTCTATGACCGCGACTATGGAGTTAGCTACGGTCAAGATCTGCCAGACTATTCGCCATACGACTATGGCTACAGCGACTATTTCGATGGGGATAGTGATGCGTTGATTGACTAGTCGGTCAACAAAGTCTACGCAGATGACGAACAGATCAAAAGTATCTACTTGAAAGGAACGACTATATGAAAATGGCATGGAAAGCAGCGATCCCGACATTGAGTTTGCTAGTTGTTGGAACTAGTCCACTATATAGCCAGGATCGCACAGAGCGAACCAATAATCAGTCGAGAGCAATTGATAACACAGACCGAGGTGATCGTCAGGGCCGGACAGACCGGCGAACTCGGTCCAATACCCGTAGCGAGACAAGTTCATCAGACCGCCGAAGTTCATCGGAGCGTCAGGAAGCCCTGCAACATTTCCTTGCAGGTTACTATGCCGGATATAGTGAGGGCTATTACGATGGCTATGATGACTCAGCGTTAGTGATCGTTGAGACGATCGAAAAGCGGTCCCAAGACCGTAAAGAACGCGACTCGCAAGTTAAACGGCCTGAGCAAATGCAACAGCAGCGTGAGCGGATGCGTCACCAGCTACGTAATCAACATCAGTTCCCAGATCATGACGGTTTGCAGGAAGTTAGTGGCGAAGTCACCGATCATAAGACCGTACCGATTCATGGGACCGATACCGAACACTTGGTCGTTCGATTGAAGACCGATTTCGGTGGCCGGAAGATTGTTGATCTCGGACCAAAACAAAATCTCGAAGCTTGGGATATCAAAGAAGGTCAGCGGTTATCTGTGCAGGGACAAAGTCTCCAAGCACAAGATATGCGTGTTATCGCAGCTCGACGTGTTCACGCGGACGGAAAAACGGTTGATATCAAATATATCCGTCCCAAGTTCGTGAAGGATGCTGTTGAGGACGCTGATGAAGATCTTGGCGAATCTCCAAAACGGAATCGGCGACGAAACCGTTAGAGTAAGCCTAGTTTCGTGTATTGCTGAGAAGCTGTTATCGACTAGCGGACACGAAAAACTCAACATCGTTTAGCAACGCAAAACGGCTTGGCACAATTCTTGATGCCAAGCCGTTTTTCATGCGCTCTCAATGCAATTAGAGAACTTGATTGTTGTCAATCACGACTTATCCGAATCGTTGTTCTTTCCACGGGTCGCCGGTGTTGTGGTAGCCGCGTTGCTCCCAGTATCCGGGTTGGTCTTGGTCGGTGAGTTCGATTCGTCTGACCCATTTCGCACTTTTCCAGGCATACAATCGCGGCACGACTAAGCGGACGGGGCCACCGTGGTTTGCGTCAATGAGTTCGCCGTCGTGAGTGTCGACGAAAAGCACATCATCAGCGAGGAATTCTTCCAACGATAGATTGGTTGTCCAGCCCCAATCGTATCCGGTGATGATCACGAACTTGGCTTCGGGGCGAATGCCAACGCGGTTCATCAACGCTTTGGCGGATACACCTTCCCAGAGATTGCCCAACCGCGACCAAGTCGTCACGCAATGAAAATCGGAAAAGACCGTTGTTCTTGGCAATTCACGGAAGCTGTTCCAGTCGAGTGTCGTTGGTGTTTCGACGTGGCCTTTGATCTCCAACGTCCACGATTCCGTGGCCACACTCGGAACATCACTCGCATGCAGGACGGGCCATTTGCGTGTGCGTGTTTGGCCGGGCGGGATGCGGTTCTCACGGTGGGTGTCCGGACTGACAACGACATCGGCATCCAGATCGTGCGGTCGAGGCGGTTCATCTGGTTGGTACTTCGGGTCCGGGTTTGATGCAGTCATGCGGATTGTCCCTTGTGTCGGGCGAGTAGAGTCGATGTCTTCTTGATACCTCACGCCTGAAAAACCCGCAAGTTGAGGTGTGCGGCAAGATTGACCCTTGTCGGTCGAGCAGGGCGTTACTTACACTTCTTTGTGTGATAAATCACAAAACGTATTATTTTGCGAGATTTGGGAAGGCGGACAAACTGTGCTTTCGTTCGATTGGGAGGAAAGCGTCGGTTATTGGGTGTGTACGGCATCGCATGCTATTCGCCGGGCGTTAGAAGTAGAACTCGCAAAAGAGAACATCACGCTTCGGCAGTGGGAAGTATTGGCCTGGATTGCCGTCCACGGGGAGCCATCACAAACACAGATTGCCGACTGCTTGGGAATCGAATCGCCGACACTCGCGGGAATCATCGCGAGAATGGAACGAGACGGTTGGCTCGAACGCAATTGTTGTCCCGACGATCGTCGTCGAAAACGCCTCAAAGCCACTCCGAAAGCCGAGGCGGTTTGGAACCGGACTGTGGAATGCTGCCAACGTGTGCGGCGTCGAGCTACGAATGGGATCAGTCAGGACGACTTGGAAACCTTCCGTCGCGTGTGTCATCAATTGCGGACAAATCTCAACGACGATTGTTCGATCAATAGCGACGGCCCGGCCACTTCCCCATCGGTTCGCGCGGAATCGGTTCGCGGGGCGGAGTCGGAGTGAGGTCACGCGGCCACACGGGTTATGCGTCTTCCAGTTGCAGCGTTGACCACAGACTCGGGTCGTTGTCGAACGGAAACGCACTGTCCACGCTCAAGGTTTGTGCGCCGTGATCGACGTCGAACGCTGCACAGTAGAACCCAAGACGCGGGCTGTTTTCGGGATCGTATCCCTTCAGGCATTTGGCCGGAATTTCCGCACGTAGCGAGTAACCATCCTTGCGGACCTCACTTTGAACATTGAGGTCACTGCTGTCGGCCAACGGATGGGATTCCTTCGCCCGAGCGATTCCCGCTTCCTGCCCGACCGGACTTTTTGCCCCTCGTCCGCTGCCTGTTGGCAGAAAGTAAAAGAGGTGACAGTATCGACTGGCCCGGTGGATTGTCTGAGTGTCGCGTGTGTCGATCCACACGAATAGTGAATCGGACTGTTCCGGTTCACTCGGGTTGCAGGCTGGGAAACCGGTTTTGTTCTCGACGAGTAAGGAAACCGCGAAGCCATCAGGATGCCAACCAACACGGACATCTGCCCACAATGCTTTCCCATTCAATCCGGCTGGCCACGGTATCTGGCACAATTTCGGTAACAGCACCGACTTTTCTTCGGTCTGATCGAGCGACTTCAACCGGGGGACCGGAATTTCGTAACGGAATAGAAAGCTCGGTGGAATGACGGGCGACATCGGAGTTCTCATCGGAATGGCGAAATCAGTGCGATAATTCGGTGATAGCCGACGCGGTCAGAATTGGCAATGCCATGCGATATCTTGTTCACTACTTGGGAGCTGCTCCGCTAACCACGCCAGGCGTTTTCGGAGGATGCCGAGTGTTGCAGATTCCGAGTCTGAGACCGCCGTCACTGTGCAGATCGGCCAACTGGCGGGAATATTTGTGTCGGCATGGGGGATGTCGGCGAACGGTGGTAGTTCGCGACTGTTCGATTGCGTGATCTGCCGAAACATGGCTTCTGGGAATTGATTGGGGATGATGAGAGTCCGCGGTGCGTAGACGATCAACTTGGCGGCCGTCGCGGTTGGTTCCATTTCAGTGGGCCAACTTGCGATTCCTTTGCAGGCGTCGATGTGGTCCGCGATGAGCGAACGTTGGTAGACGGCATCCCAAAGTTCCCCCGTAGCGGTGTAACGGGGATTGATTTCCACCGGCCACACCGTCTCGCCATCCCAGAGAAAATCAATTCCGAAGAGCCCTGTCAGCCGACATTGATTCGCCAGGATTCGTCCCACCTGCGTGATCGATTCCGTTGCAACACCGGCGAGTTTTCGAACCGTGACCCCGCCGCACCAGCCAAACGGCGGCGCATGAAGTCCGTGACGGTCTGCAATATGCCGGACAATTCCAACTAATCTGACATCGTTTCCTTGAGTACAGGAAGTCGCAAGAAACGTCGCAGAGTAGGAAACGCCGTTGGCAATTCGTTGAAAGAAGAACCTTCGGGACGTTGGTTTCGGATCAGTCCAGCGTTCGATTTGAATTCCGCCCGCACTTCGAATTGGTTTGCGAAGCCACGTGCCATCGGGGCGGGGCGGGTTGTCAAAAGGCCTGACGTCAAGCGTCGGGAAACCTGCTTGGTGTAATATCGCGGTCCAATGAAACGGGTCACGAACTTGCCGCAAGACCTCCGCGGAGTTTCCCCATAGTGGAGTTCTTGTCGCGATCCCATGGACCAGTCGGGAACGATTTTCCAAACCGCCTGTATAGATCCATGGAGCTGGCGGAAGTTCTCGAGCGGCCTTGGCGATGCCACGTGGATATTCGGGGAGGTGGATGACTTTGACCAATCGGGTGAGATCGACATCCGCGAACGCATCGATGCAGCACGGTTGCCAACCGCCGCGAACAGCCGACATTGCCGCGGCTCGTGTGCTGGCACCGATGATGGTCAGCGAACGGGACGAATCCATTGCCGATCACGCCGGTCGAATGAGTTCGGATTGGGCGAGCGGTCCTCGGCAGACCTCGGCCAGTCCGGGGTCGACAATGACCGGGACGAATCGGGCGTGCATCCGTCGGCAGTTTCGCGATAGTTCCGCTTGCATCCGTCCGAAGCGTTCCCGATATCCCTGAATTGTCGCTTCGTCGAGAACCAAATCGCTTTCCGTACCCGATTCGACATCGATCAGCCGTCGCCCCCCGAGCGGCGTCGGATCAGCTTCCCACGCATGCAGCGTCTGTAGCACCCACAACGCACTGCACCCGGTCGCCAATCGGCGAATCATCGGTTCGGCGTCGTGGGGAAACAGGAAGTCGCTGATCACGATTCGTACCGACTGCTTAGCCGGTGGAATCAAGTTCTGTGCGACGGTGTCCGACATTGGACGCAGGCCGGAGAAATCGAGGTTTCGGAGTTCTTCAAGCGACTCAAGTTCAAGGCGTCGAAGTGGAGTGTGATCGTCGAGCAACGTCAGCTGCGGACGTCCCCCCAATCGAGCCGCCAATAAGACAAACAACCCGGCCAACTGTCGGGCAACGACCGATTTCATCGAAACCGCTGTGCCCGCGTTTGGCGGTGATGTCAGCATGGACCGGCTGCAATCGAGAAAGATTTCCGTACGGGGACTGATTTCTTCCCGGTACATTCGCAGCATTAGTGTATCCGCACGGGCGTAAGCGGCCCAATCGAGGTGGCGGATGTCGTCGCCGGGAAGGTATTCGCGATGCTCTTGGAATTCGAGCGAGCTCCCCGTTCCGCGTCCAAGCAGTTCACCGGCCCGTCCTGAGACCGGCATCCGTGGCAAACCAAGCTGCCAGGTGTCGGCCATTTGCTGCACTTCAGGGTCACTACGCATGGAAACGGACTCGATGTGTGTTTCGGGGGAATCGAATCTACGAAACACAATGCCGTTTGCCAACACAAAGCATCAGCGGATGATTGGTCAGTCGATAACGGTATGTTCGTGTGGACTGACCGAAACCATGTGGGTGTGTGGTCCTGTAGGAAGGTGGGGATGCACGTAACCCACCGGCACCGGTTCGCCATGACGCTGCCAAACCGCCCGTTCGATAAGTGCTCCCAGCGGTCCCGCTAGCAATGCAGGAAGGACTATCAGGTCGGCGACCAAAGCGGCGGAAATGAGGGCCGCCATCAGCCATCCGAACCGGCTGACGATCAGCAATTCGGAGGGGTAGAGCATTAACATTCCGATCGCGACGGTAGCACTCGTTTGCCAGAGTGCCGGTCCACAATGACCCAAAGCCCGTGCAATTGCCTCGTGACGGGACATTCCGTCCAGAATGCCTTTGCGGAACCAAGTCAGCAGGTGCAGGGTTCCGTCCACCGCGATTCCCAATGCGACCGAAGCTGTGACCATCGTGCCAATGTCGACTGGCAAGCCATACCAGGAGATCAATCCGAACACGATTCCCACCGGCAGAACATTCGGGACCATCGTGATGAGACCGCTCGTCATGCTTCGCAGCAAAATCATCATGATCACGCCGATGATGCAAAATGCGATGCCGAAGCTGTTGATCAAGCTGCTTAGCACGGCTTCCTGGGTCTGCAGGAACAACGGAACCATTCCCGTGATCACGTGGAACGTCCCGGCGTGGTCTTTCAGATTCGATTGCACGATGACGTTCAAATCACCGGGGTATGTCTCCGGATCATGCCATCGACCCACCAACTCGGCGTAACTACGTTCGGAGAGCACGGAGACCTGAGCGGTGATTCGCCAGATTTCGTCGCCAGGAAACACCTGCGTTCGCTGGCCACCCGCTTGTTCAAGGATGAACGGTGCTTCTGCAACCGTGTACAACGAGGAGGCCCCGACTTCGTCACCTTCTCGCAACCGCTTTTGGGTGTGATTCACGCGAAGGTTGAACTTCCAATGATCCCGACCGGTCGCTTCATCGCTAGGTGGTTCAAAGGCAAGAAAGTCAGCCAATGAGATCGTGCCGCTGACTTCCGCATGGTCACGCAAGTCGTGTTCAATCTTGCGGATCAGTTCGGACCGCTCGTAGAAATTCAATTCACTCTGAGCGTCTTTACTGAACCGAACCAGGATATCGGCCGGAGTGATTCCCGAAAGTTGATCTTCAAGGAATTGGTAGTCCTGAACGACTTCGGAGTCTTCTGCGAAGTACCGAATGACTTTCGTTTCCGTACGGAAGAACCACAATCCACAAACGCAAACTAAGAAGAAAGCGATGCCAGCGAGAGAGATTTTTCGCCAGTGGTCCACCAGCACATCCGCGAGTTGTTGCCATCGGGTGTGCTCGACTTCCGCGCGATAAGGACGCTTGCAAGGCCAATAGACGAGCAACGCCGGCAAACCGTACAAGACGACAACAAGCGAAATCACGCAACCACTGGCACAGTACAAACCGAAGTTCTTGACAGGGCTTAGCGAGCTGGTTGCCAGGGAAACCAAACCAATCGCGGTCGTCAGGCTGGCAAGAATACATGGCTGGCGGGCCATCTTGCACGCTTGAACGATGGCGTGTTCACGGGAATAAATGGCGGCGTGTTTCCAGTAGTTCGCAACGTGAATCGCCGCGGACAACGTCAGAACCGCCAACAGAGGTGGCATCACCACCAAGACGGTCGACACAATTCCGCCGGTCCAAGGAATGACGCTGACGCTCAAAATAACGGCGAACGAAGTGGCGACTAAGACCAGCGTCGTCAATCGGACGCTTCGCAGCATAAAGAATACCACAACTGCCGAAACCAGCATCGACAGCAGGACAGGGGAGCTCCGGTGGATTTGCCACCATGGAACGGATGCGTCCCAAATGGTTTCATTCACCTTGCGGTTCAACTCGGAACCTGCGATGGCTCGGCCGCCCATGTGAACGGTCTCTGGAGGAATTCCCGACGCCTTGGCCGCTTCGCGGATCGTCCGAATGACATCTTGGGTGTGTCCATGGTGGGCTGGAGACAACACCACACCCAACGCGATCGGATCACCGGCTTCTTGGAAGACTGCGTCGATCGGTTGGGAACCGTCAGACAGTGCCACGTTCTTCACAACATTGCGGACATCATCAACTTGCCCGTTTTGCGAGTGCATTCCCGGCCAACGCACTGCGAAGTCGAATGGCTTTCGTGGGTAGGTTGGTTGATCGGAGTCTTCCGCTCCGTCCGTTTCCTCGGTGGCATATGGGATTGGTCGTTCGATGACCACATCCAAACCGACCTGATCACGAACTTGCTCAACAATAGCGGCTTCAACGGTTTCCAACTCGGGCTTCGCTGATGCGTCGAGTTGGACTTTCAGGGAGCCTTCACCAATGAGGACTCCCGTGAGTTGCTCGATTGCTTTTTGTTCACTAACTCCGCCATTCTTCATCCGCTGAATGACATCATGCGGGCTGAGAACACTGCGAATGTAGGGGACTTCGCCGGTCTGCGAGCTGTGTTCGGTTGTTGGTGGGGACAGTCGTCTCTGAAATTCTGCGAGTCGGGGATCGTTGAGCGAACTGTTGTCCCACGAGACGAGGATCTGGTCTTCGCTAGGGAAAACTTCTTGATACCACTGGTAGGTCAGAGCTTGTGGGTCGTTCTTTGGCAACCAACCGGTGACGTCGTTGTCAATTTCCAGGGTGCGCAACGCGGCTAAGCTCATTGGCAGGATAAATGCCATCCCCACCAGCACCCAAAGAGCGCTGTGGTTGCCCCAGAAATCGCGTCGTTCAAAGAAATGCTTCATTGTCATCGAAATTGCAAAGTCAGAGATTTGCCGATTTCACAGTGGCTGTTTCGACCGTTGGTCGAGCGAACCAGCAGCTTACAGGCTGCGCAATGGGTTAGCATTCGAAGTGATCGGCAAGCGTCGTTCGGCGTGCAAAAGTCACCTCACGCTCTTGTTGCGAGGTCGATTTCAACTTTCAAATTCGGAGATCACCAAGATTCCGAATGGCTGCCGTACGATTTAGGTAGGATCGGATCAAACGCCGTTAAGACTTCATTTGATAATAGAATGAAGAAAGCGAATGCTTATCCGACATTTATTTGGGGGGTTGGCCCAAAACAATTATACAAGTTGTATTAATTAGATACCGTGATGGAGTCTGGAAGTCGCCCATAAAACCGAATCTTCAATCAACTTTTAGAAAAAATCCTGTGAAGAGACCGGGATTTGGCTGTGTCCGTTAAGTGGATTGACTTGTGTTTGCTTGATCAGTTAATCGGGTTGGAACCCTTTTACAAGTTCGTCTTCCCATTCGTCAAGCAACGGCCAGTCAACGGCACACGTACCGAAGTCGGCCATGTGTTGGTATCCGTCGAGACGGTCGATTGTGGCTTGAAGTTGTTTGTCATCCTTGCGGAACGGCGGTCCGTGGCTGGGCAGTAACCATTCGGCATCCGAATTGCGAATTCGCGTCAGCGATTCAATGAAATCCGGGATGTCCGATCCATGATGAGCATCGATGTTCCCAACACAGCCGTCACGATAGATATTGTCGCCGCTGAATAAAAGGTTACCCATTCGGAAAGAAAGTTGGCCGTTCGTGTGCCCCGGGGTGTGCCAGACCTCGAATTCCAAATTCCCCACGGTGAGGGTGTCGCCTTCGTTGATCAACCGATCGACTTTGACAGGCGGCATTTCGAGCGAAATGTCTTGAGCGGTAATCTCTGCGTAAGTGGCAATTCGATCACCTTCTCGCAACAATTCCGCTGTGTCCGGATGACCAACGATTTCTGCTTCCGGCAGCAATTCCTTGGCACGTTTGAGTCCTTGGATGTGATCGACATCCGCATGAGTGGCGACCAAGTACCGACAATTCGCCAGCGGGAAGTCCATGCGTCGAGCCATTTCGACGATTTCATCCACCGTGTCGGTGTAGCCGATGTCGATGAGCATCCAATTGTTGTTGTCGTCGAAGACGAGATAAACACAGCAGCCCAAACGTCTTCGGGCTTGGTAGTTCATTTCGATGACGTGTGGAAATATTTCACGTCTCGGTTCCATGCCTATTTGCTCCGTGCGGGTGGTTGCCCGGCTCGTCGTCACTGTGACAATGAAAGTTGCCGTGAGTCTCGGAAATCAGGTGCTCACGTGTGATGCACACCGAGTGCGGAATTTCCCTTCGGGGTCCGTATCGTATGACTCGAAGGGGGGATTGAAAACGGTGATTGCGTGGATTCTGTGCAATCTTTCCGTGGAATTCTAGTCCCTTCATTCTGCGAATCCAGGAAATGATCATTCTGGTTTTCCGAACCGAACCTCATAGTCTTGAAGTTTGTCTCGCCGAGTGCGATTCTCACAGCAGACCCAAGTTCCCATGATGAATGGACTTCCATGACTAACAAGGCCACCATCGAACCGCGTGATCCATCGAGTCCCCCCGCGAAACTTAGCCAGCGTTGGCGTTGGGCGAGCAAGGGGATGATCGGTTTTTTGATGCAGCAGGGTGTTGAGAACCCCGATGTCATTTCGCTGGCGGCAGGATTGGTTGACCCGGGGAGTCTGCCGGTGTCCACGACGCGATCCGCTTTTCAAGCCATGATGGCCGACGATGCATTGGCGAGAACGGCGTTGCAGTACGGAACCACATCCGGGGCTATGCGGCTGCGGAAACAGTTGGTGAGTCACTTGGCGAATCGAGAGGGCATGTCGCCGGATGATCCGCGATTGGGCACCGATCGGTTTGTTCTGACAACGGGATCGCAGCAGTTACTGTCATTGGTGGCAGAAGTGTTGTTTGATCCGGGTGATATCTGTTTGGTGGCGTCGCCGACGTATTTTGTGTTTCTTGGGGTACTTGATGGCGTTGGAGCGCGGGCGATTCCCGTAGCGACCGACGAAAATGGCATGCAACCGGCGGCGTTGGAATCGGAACTTCAACGCTTGAAAGGTGTTGGGGAACTGGATCGCGTGAAGTTGGTGTATCTGGTCAGCGATTTTGAGAACCCGAGCGGATACTGTTTATCTGACGATCGTCGGCAAGCGGTTCTCGAAATTGCCCGGCGATGGTCCCGTGAGCATCGGTTGTTTGTGCTCGAAGACGCCGCGTATCGCGAGTTGCGTTACGACGGTTCTCCGCAAACGAGCTTGTTGAATATGGATCCGGATGGCGAACACGTGATTCACGCCGGAACGTTCTCCAAGAGTTTTTCGCCCGGTCTGCGAGTCGGGTTTGGAGTCGTGCCGGCGGACTTGCATCAGGCAGTTTGCGTCCGAAAGGGAAATGAAGACTTCGGGTCGGCGAATTTCAATCAGCACTTGTTGGCAACTGTATTTGAGCAAGGTTTGTACGGTCCGCATGTGGAGTCCGTCCGTGACGCCTATCGCGTCAAACGTGATGCCATGCTGACCGCTGCCGATCGGTATTTTTCCGACATTCCCGGAGTGCATTGGATGCATCCGGAAGGCGGACTGTACGTGTGGATGTCGTTGCCGGAGGAAATCGCGACCGGCTTCGACAGCGAGCTTTTCCATCATACGGTGCACGAGACCGGTATGATGTACGTGCCGGGGGAGATTTGTTTTGCCTCCGGCGATCCCAACGGCGACGACCGGCCGACAAATCACATGCGACTCAGTTTTGGTGTGCAAGACCCGGCGGGGATTGACGAGGCGATGAAACGCTTGGCAACTTCGGTCCGCGCGATGAGGTAAGCACGGGTTTCGCGAACCGTCAGGAGAGGGGAGGCCGGTTAGAAATCGTCTGACTCGGCTTCTTCAGTGGTTTTTTGGATATCGTGCAGGGCGTTGCAGGCCGCTTGTTGCTCGGCCTCTTTCTTGGTTGGTCCCCAGGCGGGTGGAAACACCTGTTGGCCGATGATCGCTGAGACCTCAAAGCATTTGGAATGGTCGGGGCCTTTTTCGTCCAGCAACCGATAGACGGGGGTCTCGCCGAGATCCTTTTGAGCCAGTTGTTGCAGTTGGCTTTTGAAGTTTCGTGTGCGACTGCGTTGGCCGGTTTGTTCGATCTGACGGTTCATGATTCGTGAAACGAACGCCACCGCATCGGGGTATCCACCATCTAAGTAGACACCGGCAACTAGAGATTCAATCACCGCTGCCCGAATTGAGGAGGGAACCCGCTGTCCACCACTCAGACCTTTTCCCAAAATCAAGCACGATTCGAGTTTCAATTCGCCACAGACAATCGCACACGTGTGCCGACTGACGACAGCGGATTTGATTCGTGTGAGTTCGCCTTCGGTGGCATCAGGGAACATTTGGAACAACAAATCACAAACGACGGCCCCGAGAATGGCATCCCCGAGAAATTCCAAGCGTTCGTTGCATTCCTCGCGGGAATTGGCGGCGGAGGCGTGGGTCAGACACCGTTGAAGCAAGGCGAGGTCGCGAAATTGATAGCCAATTTGCTGTTGGCAGAGTTCCAATCGATCGGCGATCGTCTCGATCCGCGGTGCGTTCGACATGCCGCGACTCTCGTGTCTACGAACCCAGGTTGAGCGGGTAGGTTCCAAAGAAATAGTGAATGAGATGTCCACAAGCTATCCCTCTGCGTGTTCGCTGTCAACGGATTGCCGATCTGTTCCGCAATGGGATCTGGGGGATGTTTGACGTTGTTCAAGCGATTGCCTGCCAGATATGATTGAGACGCGAGCGTGCGTTTTGTTCTCCTGTGTCGACTTGGGAAGACCATCTGTCCATGTCATTGCCGAAATTTAGCGTCGAAAACCGCGTGTTGGTCAACATGCTGATGCTTGTGGTCCTGATAGGTGGCGGCGTCTTCGCGGTGACGCTCGTGCGGGAGATGTTTCCCGAAAGCCGGCCGGACAAACTGTCCATCGCGGTGGTCTACCCGGCCGAATCGCCACAAGAACTCGAAAAAGCCGTCACCATCAAGATCGAGGAATCTCTGCGGGAGATCGACGAGATCGAGAAGATCGACTCAACCGTGACCGAAGGTTTCTCCAGCACCACCGTGACGTTGTTCAACGATGTGAACGACATCAACCCCGTCTTGCAGGAAGTGAAAAACCAAGTCGATGCGATCGAGGATTTGCCGGACGAGATCGAGCAGATCACGATCCGAAAACTCGAGCCGATGTTGCCGGTGATCAGTGTGGCGATTTTCGGTAGTGGCGACGAGGCCGGTTTGAAGCGAGCCGCTCGGGAGATGCGGGACGACTTGTTACTGCTGCCCGGCATCACAAACGTGAGCATCACAGGCACACGCGATGATGAAATCAGCGTGGAAATTCGGCCGGAACGATTGCTGGAATACAACGTCACCTTTGATGAAGTCGCCGATGCCATCCGCCGCACAAACTTGGATGTTTCGGGGGGACGGCTCAAAGGCGATCGGGCGAATATCTCCGTGCGAACACTTGGGGAGGAAAGCCAGGGGTTCGAGCTGGAAGATATCGTCGTCCGCACGATGCCGGATGGTCGGAGTCTCACGGTGAGCGATCTCGCGATCGTGCGGGACGAGTTTATCGAGACAGACTTGGAAAGTTACTTCAACAGTTACCCGGCCGTCGAATGTACGGTCTTCAAGAACTCCACGCAGGACGCCATTCAAATTGCCAACTTGGTGCGGGGGTACGTTAAAGGTAAGCAGGGGTTGCCGTTCGATCCGTATGGTTATGACGAAGCATACGCCGCACCGTGGTACAGCAAGCCGTTCCTGTTGGTGAAGGCGTCGCTGGGACCGATCATCAACAAGATCAGCGGCAAACCGGACCCCGTCGAGTACTACGAACGCAGCAAGCAGAATCCGTTTCGACATTCCTACCAACTCGCCATGCACAACAATTTGGCTCGCTTCGTCGAAGGTCGATTGGATTTGATGCTGCGAAACGGGCAAAGCGGGCTGCTGTTGGTGTTGATTTCGCTGATGCTCTTTCTGAACTGGCGGGTTGCGTTTTGGGCGGCGGTCGGTTTGCCGGTGTCGTTTCTCGGCACGTTCATCGTAATGGGTTGGCTGGGAGTTTCGATCAATCTGCTTTCGATGTTCGGATTGATCATCGTGCTGGGAATTATCGTCGACGATGCCATCGTCATCGGTGAGAACATTTACCGTCACGTCGAGGAGGGGATGCCCGCCATGCGGGCGGCGGTGCACGGCACGGAAGAGGTAATGTGGCCGGTGATTATCGCCGTCACCACCACGATTGCGGCCTTCAGTCCGTTGTTGTTCATTAAGGGGCAAATCGGTGACTTCATGGGCGAGTTGCCGTTGGTCGTGCTGGCGGCGTTGTCGGTTTCGTTGTTGGAAGCCCTGGTGATTTTGCCGGCTCACTTGTGCCATCTGCCCTCGCCGAAAAAGAAATCAGCGGCGGATGTCGAACATGAATCCCGCTGGGCAAGGTTTCAGCACTCTCGAGATGCCTTCCTGCACGGTTGGTTGGCTGGGCAATATGAACGGCTGCTGCGATTCACCATGCGATGGCGATACGTCACGCTGACGACGGCGTTTTCGTTATTGTTGATCGCCGGGGGATTGGTGATTGGGAATATCGTGCCGTTTGAGTTCATTCAAAAGATGGACAGCGAAACCCTCATCGCGCAAATGGAAATGCCCGTCGGCACCAACGCCGAGGTGGTGAAAGCCCGGTTGCAAGCTCTCAGTGATGCCACCGTCGCGTTGCCGGAAGTGGACTCCGTGCAGATGATCGTCGCTCGACAATACGACTTCGGTGGAGCAGGGGCGGTCGGCACGAGTGATCAGTCCCACTTGGGGCAAATCGTCGTTGAGCTCAAACCGTCCGACGAACGGGACGAGCTCGGCATGCGATCTAGCACGGAAATTCTGGTGGAACTGCGGGCGGTTTCCGCGAAGTTGCCGGGCGTAAATTCCGTCGCCTGGGAAGCTCAGAGCGGTGGTCCGGGCGGGAAGGATTTGGAAATTCGCCTGAGTGGGAGTAATCTCGATGAACTTGTGGTCGCGGCGGATGAACTCAAGGCGGCGTTGTCGAAATACGATGGCGTGGAAGACTTGGATGACAACCACGACCGTGGCTTGCGGGAAGTGCGTCTGCGTCTGAAACCATCCGCCGAACCGACCGGTGTGACCGTCGGGCAACTTGGGATGCATGTGCGGTCGGCGGTTTACGGTCGCGAAGCCCGCCGGCTGACCCGAAATCGGGAAGATGTCAAGATCATGGTGCGGTATCCCGAGCAATTCCGCCAAAGCGTTTACAATATCGAGTCGATGTGGATTCCCGTCGGAGCCACCCCGTTGGATCGGAAATGGATTCCGCTTTCGGAAGTCGCGAATGTCACCGAAGATCAGAGTTACGCATCCATTAGTCGCGCTCAGCAGCAACGAGCCATCAGCGTGTTCGGCGATGTCGACCCGGCGAAGATCAAATCGCAAGAAGTGCTCGCCGGTTTAAGAGCCGAATTCCTACCCGAGCTTGCCAAAACCCATCCGGACGTTCGTGTTGAATTCCTGGGACAAGCCGAAGAAATGAGCAAATCATTTTCGAGCTTGCGAATCGCGTTTCCCGTTGCTTTGCTGCTGATCTTTATGTTGTTGGCCGGTTTGTTTCGGTCCTACGCACAACCGTTCGTTGTGATGAGTGCGATTCCGTTCGGTTTCTTCGGAGCCGTGATCGGACATTGGGTCACCGACAACCCCGTCACAATTTTGAGCCTCATCGGTATGGTCGCGTTGTCAGGCATTCTTGTGAACGATTCACTCGTGCTTGTCGACTTTATCAATAGTCGGATTCGCAGTGGCATTGAGGAATTTGAAGCCAACGTGCAAGGTGCGAAGCTCCGCTTGCGAGCGATTCTTCTGACCACCGCCACGACCGTTGCCGGGCTCACGCCGTTGATGTTCGAGACGAGTTTTCAGGCGAAATTCCTGATTCCAATGGCGGTCACACTCACCTTCGGCCTGATGTTCGCCACCGCTCTAACGCTGATCATTGTACCGTGTTTGAACATGGTCTTCTTCGATCTGCGTTACCTCGTCACTGGCAAAAAGGAATCCGAAGAAGCCGTCAGCGAATCCGAACCGGAAGAAGAATTCGTTGCGGTTTCGTGATCGCGGGTGTGTCAATCGCGACGACTACAACCCGCCGAGTTGGCAATCGATGAGGTCGACGCAAAGATGCCAGAGGCAGCCGACCGAGACGGCCCGCCATTTCCAAGATGGGATCAGGAGTAGACAGCCATACCCAACGGCAGCCCAGATCGTGTGGAGTGGGTGGAAACCGATGCTGCACCGATTCGGATCGAAAATGGGGTCGGCGAGCAGGTGGTCCAAGTCGATCAACATGGTGGCCAGCATAATGAACCCGGCCATCCGCCAGTTTCCTCCCCAAAACAGCTTGGCGAAAGCAAAGGGCACGATGAGGTGGCAGGAGTAGTGAATCAGATGGCGAAATATCTCGGTGTCAACCGGCATTGAGTGGCTGTCTTTCCTCGTTGGTGTCTGTGTGGCCGCCGGGCTGTGTCTCGCGTTTCTTTCTGCACGAGTTGTGTGGAACGCGTTTATTCGGGTTTCGGTAAATGTCCGGCGGAGCTTTGGAAGAAGCGGCGGCGTCGGCGGGTGGAGTCTTCGGTGGGTTGGGCAGAGTTTTCCAGGTCAGTCAGGTTGGCGGAACAAATGCGACATCCGACGGTACGGATATGGAAGTCGATATACTTTGCGTATTCCGTATCGAGCGATCCCAGGAGCCAACTACCGAGATCGACTCGGGTCGGGCAGGTGAGGCGGTGCCGCCGCCAAATTTCTCCCACGGAATGCACGCCGTCATCGCGTCGACGAATCAGGCCCGCCATGCGATTTCTGAGCGGTTCCGAGTCGCGAAGTTCTCTTTCGATCTCCGACATCCGCTCCGGAGTCAACGCTTCATCTAACCAAGCGAGGAGTTGATCGTCCGAGAGTTCACTGTCGTGCATGTGGGGACTCCGATGATTCGGGGGTCGGCATCTTTGCTCATTTTCACGCATTCGGTTCCTGATCGGCAAGTCTCGGTGCAGGGAATCTCGGGAACGGGCGCGACAAACCCCGCTTGCGCTGCTTGCGAGTCGGAACCGGGGTCGTTAGCATGTTGAGACGGTCGCGAAGACGGCAATCCGTCGGCCGCTTTTCTCTGAAAACTGGCATTCGCGATAACCATTTCTGTAGCTGACTCGATCCAAAGGACCGAACGTGGGTGTTACAGCGACACAACTATCTCTTGACGATCTAAAATCCAAAGCGTTGGACATCCGCAAAGAAATTATTCGGATGACAACAGAAGCCGGGAGCGGTCACCCTTCCAGTAGCCTTTCGGCGACGGAAGTGGTCACGGCGTTGTACTTCGGCGGCTTCCTCCGCGTGGACCCGGACAACCCAACGGACCCAGCTCGTGACCGGTTCATCATGAGCAAAGGCCATGCAGTGCCCGTCTTGTATGCGGCCATGGCAGAGCGGGGGTACTTCCCCGTCGAAGACACCATGACGCTGCGAAAACTCGGCAGTAAGTTCGAAGGCCACCCGAACATGAAGCGGATGCCCGGCATCGAAGCTTCCACCGGTTCGCTCGGACAAGGGTTGTCGATCGGCTTGGGCGTGGCGCTCGGCTGCAAAATGGACAACCTCGATTCGCAAGTTTACGTCATGATCGGCGATGGCGAAATGGGCGAAGGACAGGTCTGGGAAGCCATGGCTGCCGCTCAGAAGTACGGCACCGGCAACCTGACCGCGATTATCGATCAAAACGGCTACCAACAAACCGGTGCCACCAAAGACGTGCTCGATCAAAAACCGTTCGCCTCAAAGGTTGAAGCGTTCGGTTGGCATGTGCAGACGATTCCCGGCAACGATATGGAAGCCGTCGTCAAAGCCCTGGAAACGGCAAAAACCGTGACCGATCGGCCTACCTGCATTGTTTCTGAAACGCAAAAAGGCTTCGGGATTCTGCCGCTACTCGAAGAAGCTGGCGACACGAACTTCCACGGCAAACCGCTGCCACCGGAAATGGCCGAAAAAGCCTTGGCAATGCTGTCCTAAAGACAGTGCAGTCAAGCGGAAACACGCGGATGTTGTGACAGTCGCATTCCTTCGTTCACAAGACATTTAGATTACAAGAGTGAGATCCCACCATGGCAATTGGTGAAATTAGTGGGTTGAAAATGGGGCAGGCCACCCGCGATGCCTTCGGCGAGGCGTTGCGAGACTTGGGCGACCAGTTCCCGGAAGTAGTGACGGTCGACGGCGATGTTGGAAACTCGACCCGAACGGAATGGTTCGCGCAGAAGTTCCCGAACCGATCGTTCAACGTCGGTATTGCTGAAAGTAACATGGTCAGTGTGGCTGGCGGGTTGGCAGCACAGGGCAAAACCGCTGTGGTCGCAAGCTTTGCGTGCTTTCTACTGAACAATGCGTTCGACCAAATTCGGATGTCCGTCGCGTTCCCGAACTTGAACGTCAAACTTGTTGGTTCGCACGCTGGGATTTCCATCGGCGAAGACGGTCCTTCGCAGATGGGGATCGAAGACGTCGCCTTGGCAAGTTGCTTGCCCGGTGTGACCGTTTGCGTTCCAACCGATGCTGTCAGCACCCAAGCTGCGACCAAGGCCATGTTGGAGCACAACGGGCCGGTTTATCTCCGTTTGGGACGTCCGAAAGCTCCGGTTGTCTACCCAGATGGTTGCGATTTCCAATTCGGCAAGTCGATTCAGCTCACTGACGGAGACGACATCACCATCATCGCCAACGGTCTGATGGTCGGCATGGCGTTGGATGCAGCGAAAAGCCTGAAAGACAGTGGAATTGCTGCTCGCGTCATCGACATGCACACGGTCAAGCCGATTGACGAAGAAGCAATCATCAAAGCGGCCACGGAAACCGGTCGAATCGTCGTTGCCGAAGAACACCTCGCCGCCGGTGGATTGGGTTCCGCGGTGTCCATGGTGACAGCTCGCACGCGACCTGTGCCCATGAGCTTCGTCAACGTCGGCGACCAGTACGCCGAAAGTGGCGACCCGGATGGTTTGTTGGAAAAATACGGTTTGACGGCAGGAAACATCGTCGAAGCCGCACGATCGATTCTCTAATTCTCTGGCCCAGGCAATGCAGCGTGGCAGCTCGATTCCAATCGTCCGAGCAATATCGTCCACGCTCATTGGCGGGAAATTGACCGAGATTCGAACTTGCTGACGAAGTCGCTGTTTCAAAAATGTCGTTCTTCTGATGGGTTTGAAGAAATCCGGAACGTGTCCGCGCGTCGATTTGTTACAATGGGCCTTTGGTGATGAGATATCGGGTGATTGACGTCCCCGTCCCACGGTTGGTGGTTCATCTGAACGGCGTTTGCACTTTGCGGAAGGCGTCAGCTTCGTGATTGAGTATCGAACGTTCCAAAACGGTGACCCACCACAGGTCGCCGAGTTATGGGAAAACAGCGGTTTGGGTCGCGGTGCCGCCGGAAATCTCAGGACCGATGCGTTCGAATACTTGAACTTTGCCCAACCTTACTTCGACCGTGCGGGGCTGATCCTCGCTTGTGAAGAAGAAAACGTCGTTGGCATGGTTCACGCTGGTTTCGGTGTGAATGAGGACCAAACCAACCTGGATCAGCAAACCGGTGTGATCTGCATGGTGTTGGTCCACCCGGACTTTCGTCGCCAAGGGATTGGTCGTGAACTCGTGCGGAAAGCGGAAGCTTATCTGCGAGATCGCGGTGCTGCGACCATCTTCGCCGGTCAAGCGGAACCGCTCGACTCATTTTACTTCGGGATGTACGGTGGCAGTCAACCATCGGGTTTTCTGCTTTCCGATTCTGCTGCCGACCCCTTCTTTCGGTCCGTCGGTTACGCTCCGTTTGAACGACACGCGATTTTCCAAAGGGATTTGTGCAACAAGACCGATCCGGTCAATATGCGTTTGGCAGGTGTGCGGCGAAAGACCCAGCTCGCGATCGCCTACCAACGGCAACCACTTGATTGGTGGTGGATCACGCGGCTTGGTCGTCTCGACACAGTGCGGTTTCACCTCGTCGGTCGCGGGGATAATGTCCCTGTCGCTGAAGTGACTGTTCTTGGACTCGATCTCTATTTGGATCGTTGGCAAGAACGTGCGATCGGTCTGACGAACCTGGAAGTTGCCGACTCGGAACGGCAACAAGGTTATGGTCAGGCACTCTTGGTCGAAGTTTGTCGCCGGATGCGGGAAGAAATGGTGACTCGCGTGGAGGCTCATGCCAGTGAGACAAACTCCGCTGCGATGGCCACGCTGAAATCCGCCGGGTTTGAGCAGGTTGATACGGGTGTTGTCTACCGGCTGCTTGAAGATGGCGAATCCGTGGATTCCATGGAGGCCGCCAACCAGGCGGATGGCGACAATGCACCGTTTGACGACGGCGAAACCGCTATCCAACCGCCCGTGTTCGATCAGCAGGGCATCGAGAGTGAAACAACGCTGACGGACATCGGCAATCTGATGGACGACGATCGTCCCACAGAAATCTCTTAGACGATATCACCGTTTACCGTCTCCGCGTTTGGCACGAGACAGACCCGCTGCAGTCGGACCGTTGCCGGTCCGAGCCACTCGCGGTTTGTGTTCTTACTCGTTGTTCTCTCCAGGATCGGGAGTGCTGCTTCCTTCCGGATGAACGGGACGTTCGCTGACCGGGTGATCAGTCGCGGCCACTCCAGCCAAGCGGATGAGGTTCTCGTCGTCCTCGTCATCGAGTGGCATCCAGACTTCCGTCAGTTCATTGGCGTCCGTACTTTGTCGCAGCAAGAAGAACATGATTGTGCTGGATGTCCAGAAGTAACTTGGCACGAACCCCGCCACCAATAGTCCAAAAGCCCGCAGCCAAATCGTGAGGGCCATCACTGCAGGGTATTGTGGGCTGGGAAAGCCTTTCGAGGTGAATAGTTCAAAGATCGTGTTCCAGGTCACGAGATCGGAACCACCCATTCCCCGCGTGATTGGCCAGGACGCCAAATACAAGATGAGCAATGCCCCGACAGAAACCAAAGCCAAACTCAGCACACCGAGGCCGATTGAAACGACTGTAAACCACGCAAAGTGGATTGGCCGGCTGAACACGTAGTCAAAGGAACGGCTAAACCCGTCGAATCCATCGGTGCCCTGAGTGCTGACGGTGGCGATCATGATTGGCCAACCAACGGCAAGACCGATCAGAAGCAGCGTCATTGCGAGCCCGCACACGAGGGCAATTCCCCAGAAGACGCCGACCAGAACCGGCCCAACTGCCGGGATGCGGCCGATGATTCCACCACAAAACAGCAGAATCCAAAATCCGAAAATGAACCCGATTGGAAGCAGGGGGGAAGAAAAGACCTGCAAGAATCGGGCGATGGCAAACCGTGCTGCTTGATTGAGGGAGATCTTTTCATCTCGCGCAAACTGCACGGCCGCCATTCGTGTGATCATCGTTGCGAAAAACGACCAGACAAGAACTGCCCAGAGGAGCAGGGCCAATGCCACTATGGCTTCCGTCCAGGTCAGTTCCGGTTGAAGCAACATCGCGGCCGGTTTCCAGATCGACTGCAACGGCGAGACTAAAATCGGCCAGCTTGTGAACCAAGTCGCCGGGTTTCCGAGACCAGTCACCGGGATTGTGGGGGTGAATTCCACCGCCGAGACGTTCGGCATGCCATCGGGGGGACCGATCGGCAAATGCACGATTGCCTGTTGCCCGAGCGACAAAAGCAGGAGGGCCAGTCCGCCAAGCAGTAGCTTGCGAAAATCGAGTGCAATCCGGAAGGCACGGGTCAGGTGAATCCATGGGAACAATCGTCGATACCGTAACCGATCGAGTTCCACGGTTGAGGGCTCAATGACTCGTTCCATCGTCTTGTCATGCCTGTCTGGGAAATTCTGAGGTGATGTCGTTTCGGGCTGGCATTGTAAGGAATCCCCCCACACCATGCCATCATTCCCAGTTGAAGTCAGGATTTATCTTCCCTCTACTTTCCACGGTTCTTGGTATAGTATGGCAGGACCGGAAATCGCGGGCACGTGATGAACGCTGTTCTTGGATCAGGAGGGGATGCTGTGAGTGAGAAAACGGTTGCAATTCTCGGTGCGAGCCGGCAACGTCACAAGTTTGGGAACAAGGCGGTCCGGGCCCACCAATCGGAAGGGTACGCCGTTTATCCGGTCAACCCGTCGGCGGAAGAGATTGAAGGGCTCCCCTGTTACAAAACGCTTGCCGATATCCCGGTCGAACGCCTCAACCGTGTCAGCGTTTATTTGCCACCGGAAGTCGTTCTGGAGTTGCTACCGCAGATTGCTGAAGTGCACCCCGCCGAACTGTGGTTGAACCCCGGCAGCGAAAGCGATGAAGTCGTAGCGGAGGCCGAACAGCTTGGTCTGACTGTGATCCAAGCGTGTAGCATCGTCAGTCTGGGACGAATGCCAACGCAGTTTGCCAACGAATGATACGTCCTGCGGGTCTCTACGAGACAGAAACTGTCTCGATTGGAAGTCAACGGCGTTAGCGGAAGAGGGCGGTGGTTGAGGTGGGTTTCACCAACTGTCGCCCGGCAGGTCCGAGTGTGGTGGCTCGGTCGTTGAGTACTGGGGTCTCAAGTTGAAGCTGAATGAGGCGTGGTCGGAAGCAGACGGCGAGTGTCAGGGGAAGATACCAGAGCAAATACACTCCGCCAGCTTGCGGATACCAAAACTGAGTGCCAACGATTAAGGCCGTCGATGATGCCATTAAGTGTTCCAGGGATTTCCGACGCGGCCAGACGGTCAGTGCGACGAGCATAATCACGTACGCCACGAATACCGGAAGACGATAGGCGTTCATTCCGGCTCCCCAAAATCCGTTGGCACCGGCGGACTGAAAGCTCAATACGCTCCAGTCGATGGCTCCGAATGTCTGTCGACCGAATGAGCTTGGGTCTGCGGAGGTCAGTGCGAGACTTCCCAGCAGGCAGGTGCCGACGATCAGCAACGCGGTCGCGAAGCGAAGGAATTTCGTTCGCCCGTAGAACGCCACCCAAACCGGCAGGAGGAAAATCGGGAAAAATAAGGTCCCGCAGGCGAGTCCCAGGAACACACCGGCGACGATGGGTTTCCGCCAGAACACGAACGCCCAAACAACCAGACCCGCCGGGAGGACGTGAATCACTTCACTACATTGATAGAACGTGCAAGGCAGAAGCAAGTAGAGCAGGGCCATCGCATAGCCAAGCGAACCATCGCTAAATGTTCGGTGTCCAAGAACCAGTAGACCGAGGATTGTTCCCAAGTGAGCGACAATTGCCAGCCCACGAGCCGCGATGACGGCCTTCCGTGACGGAATCGTCGGGGCAGTCGTCACGTTGTCGGCAGCCGCAACAGCATCGGAAATGGCTCCAACTTGGGCTGCCAGAATTGTCGGTGTCGGGCCGGCCGCGGCCGTTTCATTCGAAGCGTCCACCCGGTTTCGCATTTGCTCGCTGCGTTCCACGGTTTTCAATGTCGAGTTAGGAACCGGAAGCGTGACCACGCGAACAACAAGTAAAACGGTTCCGCAAATCGTCAAGAAAAGGAGACCGGTCGCGTTTAGGTTCTGGTCCAGTTTGGGCCGACGAACGAACAAGCCATCACAAAGTAAACGGACCAAAAGTCCCAGCGACAATGCAAACAACCATGTGTTCGCGATCATGGGGTCAGACCGTAGAAACAGCAACGCTGGTGAGAAGCCAGTCAGCAGCAACAAATCCACGTTACGTAGCGACCACAACCGATGAAAGCGAAAAAAGATTGCGATCACCAATAGGGATGACAGCGTCAGCCATGTGGTAGGGTGCGAATCGAAAGGAGGCAGCACATCTTCCATGGAGCTTCCTCAATGAAGCAAACAAAACGGTAGGGAAACGATGACAAATTCACGAGGAATGTCCCTAACCCAATTCTTGGAAGCAAGTTCCATCGCACATCCCGTGCGGGGTCATCATGTGATTCAATGGTTTTCTAGCGTTGTATGTTGGTCAGTAGGCTATGGAATGGGAATGTTTCGGAGCTTCCCAAGCATCGCCAATGTGACAATTATGCTACAGATTAAGCGATTGAACGATTTCCGCCAAGCAACCGATTCGCGAATTCAGAAGATTTGATGAATTTCACCGGGGTGCGGTCGACTGGGCAAATCTTACGGCTTTAGTTGTCGGACTTGGATTTGCGTTCCTTGGCTTGGGCAATCCAGAACTCCGGATTGTCGTTGAAAGCCGCTTGGCAGCCGCTACAGCACACGTAATAAGTTCGCCCCATGAAGCTAACTGTCGACGTTCCCAAGCCTTGCGAAACGATGCACTCTCGCTCGCCGTAATCGGTGTCGGAGATCGCAAAAGACGTGTTTTGACGTTGGTTTGCAACCGTGTCTTGGACAAGCATGCGTTGCCCGACTCGCCGCAGAACAACCATCAGCATCCGATTGTTCCGTTGTTGGTTGAAACGGACCCCTACGAGTTTTCTTGCGTCCTCATTTCCGATTTCCGCAAGTTCCAACTCGTAGGTGCGTTGCAACTTTCCGTCGTCACCCGGATTCAGTTCGGGTTTCTTGGTGTATTGTCCTTCATAGGTCCGTTGTTTTCCGTCGCGGTCGGTAGCGAGCATTCGGAACACCTGCCGACTGGGAAGATACGTCAGCTTGGCCGATTGAAAATACGGGTGGTCTTCGGTGGTCATCTCCAATGTTGGCTGGGTGCGTGCGGTTTCGGGGGCAATTCGCCATGAGGCTTTGCCAGCACCTTGCGTTCGAGTGGTCGTATCCCAACCACCGATGAGGATGTTCAACGGTTGCAGAGCATTGAAGACGTCTTCAATCGATTCTGTCGAAGCCAAGGCATTCGGATCGCCGGTTGCGGATGGTGTGTTGTCCGTCGAAGTGCCGCCACCAAGTTGAATCGGACGGAATTCCCGTTTGGGAGTTGGGGGTTCCGTTTGTTCGGTTGCTGCTGGATCGGACGGAGTCGTGTCGGCCACTTCATCCGGGTTGGGCGACGGAGCCGCCTCGTTTTCGGTGGTATTCTGTGGCTGTGACGGGGAATCACCGGAACATCCGCCGAGGAGGACGCCGAGGAACATCGCAAGCAAACCGAATCGCAGCATCTTAGAGGTTTTCCCGTTCAGAATCGCGGAAGCCAGACAGCACGACACCACAAAGCCAGCACTCCGGCCTAGCTTTTGATACATTCCCGGGCAACTTGCCGAGCGAATTTGTAGGCGTGGCGAATTGTGAATAGCCGCGCTTCGATTTGGTCTTCGGTGTAGTACTTTCCGTGATCGCTAACAGGAAGACCTGCGAGAGAAAGCGTTAGCGGTAGCAAATCAAGGAATTCTCGGTAGCGGCGTTGTTGATCACGTTGGGCGTCTGTTGTCTCGGCCACGACTCGTCTCCCGAACGGAAACCTGGAGGACACTGAATAGAGATACCCAAGATCCTAATGCAAAGACCAACAATCCGCCAGAGCCTAAATCGTTTTCGGGGGAATCCGATCGTCCGGCGGATGGTCGAGAACCGTTTGCTGGACTCAACTTCGGTCCGATCTAACCACCACCGCGTCGACCTTTCTTCAGCATTTCTGCCGCCAATTCCGCGGGGGTCTTGCCTTCCCGTTCGGGGGGCGGACCGGCATCCGATTTTTGCTCCTCTTCGACGGCTCCGGTTTCATCCGGATCGGGCAAACGAATGTCCAACTCCATTTCGTCAGATTCCGGTTCTTCTTCCTCGACTGGAGGTTGCTCGGGGTATCCTTGCTGGGGATAAGGGTACTGTTGAGGTGGATATCCCGGCATCTGCTGCGGCGGATAACCCCAAGGCGGCATTTGTTGCGGCGGATATCCCCACGGTGGCATTTGCTGCGGGTAGCCTCCTGGTGGTTGTTGCATGCCGTAACCCGGCCAGGGGGGCATTGGTTGGCCTTCCGCTGACATCGGCATACCCGGCTGCTGCGGTTGTGGCTGGAATTGGTTGGGGTCTCCGCCTTCGGGAAGTTGCGGAATCGGCATTTCCGCCGTTTGTTCCGACGCGTCCGCACCTTCACTGAACTCGCTCGGCTCCATAGAAGGAGTCGATTGCTGCAACTCGTCCGACTCGACTTCCTTGATGATCATCCAAAAATCGAGACCTGCAAAGCTGACTTTGTCGCCATGTTCGAGCTTGCGGTCTTCGGTTAGTTGCGTGCCGTTGACGAATGTTCCGTTTCGACTGCTCAAGTCTCGGAGGCGGACGCCATAGTCGTCAATCGAAAAGACACAATGATGGCGACTCACCAGGTCGGTCTTCGGGCGTAGGTGGCAGTCTTGTTCACGACCGATGAGAAACTTGTTCTTCTTGACAGCGATCGTGCGGCCATCATGCTTCCCGCCAATTGCTTTGAGGCGGACTTTGTACATAAGTGACGGCTCCAGGAACAAATCGTTCAGAACGGAGGGCTGACATCGTACATCCGCGAAGCTGGTTGGTAACGACTCACGGACACGGTGAACGGGAAAAGAATACTCCCGTATCAAATTCACGCTATCAGCCGACTTAGAGGCTGTCAACGAGACGATTGGAAAGATCGGAGAAGAATCGTTGAGTTCAGCAGTTTACCCGATTACAACGATTATCGAGTGGAGATGTGATCAAGACATCAGGAATAGGGTTCATGACTTTCGTCGACGACCCCAGGCCAAAGCGTCGTAGCGTTCGTGTTTGAGTTCGGTAGCCCGATCGAGAATGGATTGCGGATACGCTGTTTCATCGGAAAGCTGGTTGCCGGATTCCAATTCATTTATCCGCAGCACTGAATGAAGTGCCTGGGCCAATTCGGTGATGATGTCGTTATCCAACGTGTCCAGATTGGCTTGTTCTTTCAATCCGGGAATTTCCGGCGCGACGGGTGAGGCCTCGACGATCAAACTTCCATGTTGCAGGACTGCTCCGCGTCGGCGGCGTTGGGCACTTCCCAGGATTTTCTTGCCATCGCAGACGATGTCTCGGGAATCGCCACGTTGAAAGCAGAGGAAATTCCCTTCCAACGCGTCGAGAAATTCACCACGCAAGGCCGCCGGAACGCCATGGCGTTTCAAAACGCTGATGATCGCATCGTGGGCTTGGTGATAGACCTGCAGCGGAGTTTCCGATTGCGGGTGCGACGGTGGGATCACACAGGAGTAGGTCCATTCGCGATCATGCAAAATCGCGCCACCACCCGACAACCGCCGGACTTTCTGAAGATCTCGGAATCGCGTGTCGATCAGCGGATCATCGGGGGATTGAAAATATCCCAGCGATAACGTGGGTTCCGACCAGCGATACCATCGCGAGACGACGAACTCCTCCGCAAGTGCCGCCTCGAGCAACGCTTCGTCCAAAGCCATGTTCCACGCCCCGGAATTTGGCGTGTGCTCGACAATGCAGAGTTCTGATGTCACGTCGTCCTCGTCTTGGTTGATCGAATTATGCAGGACCGGAAACCCATTGAAGTACGGGATTTCGGGCGGCGTGCACTTCGTCGGGTCGATTGACCGGGGTCGAGTGCGGTGCGTTTCGCAGGAACTCGGGGTCTTCAGTAACGATGGTCTTGATGGTGTCGGCGAAGGCGTCGAGTGTTTCTTTCGACTCGGTTTCGGTCGGTTCCATCATCATCGCCTCGGCGACCACCAACGGGAAGTAAACCGTCGGGGCGTGGAATCCGAAGTCGAGCAAGCGTTTGGCGATGTCCATTGCGGAAACGTTACGATCGGTCTTCAATGCCTTGGCTGACGCAACAAATTCGTGCATGCAGAACTCGCCATGAGGCACTGGCAGCACATCTTTGAGCAATGCTTTGAGGTAATTCGCGTTGAGAACCGCATTCTCGGAGACAGCTCGCAGGCCGTCCGGTCCGAGGGTTCGCAGGTAGAAGTACCCTCGCAACAGAATTCCAACATTCCCAAAGAAGGACCGCATTCGTCCGATCGACTTCGGTGGGTCGGTCAGTTGATAAGTGCCGTCCTCGCTTTGCGTGACGATCGGGCCGGGGAGGTAGTCGCCCAGGAAATCCCGCACGGCAATCGGACCGGCACCCGGACCACCCGCTCCGTGTGGACCGGTGAAAGTCTTGTGGACATTGTAGTGCATCATGTCGCCACCGAAGTCGCCCGGCCGGGTGATGCCCAGAATGGCGTTCATGTTCGCGCCATCGATGTAAACCAAGCCGCCCACATCGTGCAATCGCTTGGAAATCTCTTTGATGTCCCGCTCGAACAACCCCAGAGTGTTCGGGTTGGTAATCATGAACACCGCGGTTTGGTCATCGAGGTGCGATTGCAACTCGTCGATGGAAACCAGTCCGCCGGGAGATTCCTCCAGCTGCACCGTTTCGAAACCTGCGAGAGCCGCACTGGCAGGGTTAGTGCCATGCGCACTAGACGGGAACAAAACTTTCCGCCGGTCTTCCCCTTTGTCGCGGAAGTATGCCGCCGCTGTGAGCAACGCCGCGAATTCACCTTGGGCTCCCGCAGCCGGTTGCAGGGAGACGGCCGGCAAACCGGCGATCTCACCGAGCATCTGTTGCATTTCAAACATGATCTGCAACATGCCCTGGCTGACCGACTCCGGCGCATATGGATGCAAATCCACGATTCCCGGCATCCCCGCAAAGCGTTCGTGACGCTTCGGGTTGTACTTCATCGTGCAACTGCCGAGTGGATAGAAATGCGTATCCACCGACATGTTCAACGTCGACAGATTCACGAAATGCCGAATCACATCCGGCTCCGTGATCTCCGGCAACTCCGGCGGTGCTTCTGCAAGGCTTTCCGCCGGGAGTAGTTCATCCAACGGGCGAGCCGGGACATCGCATTCCGGGAGTTGAGTCGCACGCCGCCCGGCATGGGAGAGTTCAAACAGACTTTGAGTTGCGAGAGTATTTCGCATGTGCAATCGAAGATTTCAATGACAGGGGAGAGCGAGCGGGAGAGTATTCAATCTTGTCGGTCGGGGTGACACGGCCTAACCACGGAGCACGTTCACAAGGCGGTCAATGTCGGCCTTGGTGTGTTTCTCTGTGATAGCCACGAGGAAACCGTTGCCGGAATCAATGGTCGAGAACTGTTTCAAATTCGGGCCGACGTCGAAACCAGCGGCCTGGGCTTTCTCCAGGATTTCGGTCGGATCGTGCTCACAACGAATGGCAAATTCTTTGAAGAACGGTCCCGAGAACATGAGTTCTAAACCGTCGATTTGCGTGAGTTGCTCGGCTGCGTAATGGGCTTTCTGACAACACAATTCCGCGACCTCACGCAGACCTTGTGGACCCATCAGGGACAGATAAACCGTCGCCCGCAACGCGAGTAACCCTTGATTCGTACAGATGTTGCTGGTTGCTTTGTCTCGACGGATATGTTGTTCGCGGGCTTGCAAGTTCAAGACATAGCTGGGTTTGCCGTCACGATCCACGGTGGTCCCGATCAATCGTCCTGGCATCTTGCGGAGGAACTTCTGACGACACGCCAAGATGCCCAAGTATGGTCCACCATACTGCAAAGGCACACCGAGCGATTGCCCTTCCGCGACGGCGATATCGACACCATATTCACCAGGTTTTTGCAGTAGCCCGAGACTGATGGGATCGAAAGACACGACCGCGAGCGCTCCGAATTCGTGAGCGATGTCGGTCAGTGTTTTCGCGTCTTCCAAACAACCGAAAAAGTTCGGATGTTGAATGACCAGGCAAGCTGTGGATTCACTCATCGCTTCCCGCACAGCGTCGGGATCGGCGACTCCGTTCGGTGTGGGAACGGTGACGATCTCGGTTGGCAAGTTGGAGCAGTACGTCTCCAAAACTTCCCGATATTCAGGATGAACACTGCCGAGCATGACCACTCGGTCATAGCGGTTCTTCACTCGCATCGCCATGAATGCCGCTTCACTGACAGCCGTCGCGCCTTCGTAAAGGCTGGCATTGGAGACATCCATGCCGGTTAGACGGCAGATCAGCGATTGGTATTCAAAGAACGCCTGCAACGTGCCTTGGCTGGCTTCCGCTTGGTAGGGCGTGTAGGCGGTGTAGAATTCCCCGCGGGACGCGATTTCATCAATCGCAGAGGGAATGAAGTGATCGTAAGCACCGCCCCCCATCATGCAGACACGGTTCGCTGTGTTCGCGTTAGACGCCGCCAGTTGCCGAATTTCTGCTTCGAGTTCCAGTTCGCACCGTGGGGCTGGCAAGTCGAGCGGGCGATCTAACCGCAACGGGGCAGGGATTTGTTGGAATAACTCATCCACCGATCGGGCGCCGATCGTTTCGAGCATCTCGTTTTTTTGATCGGGAGTGTTAAACAAATAGGGCACGGCGGAATGTCTTCCTGTCCTTGCCGATCTTGGGCCGGAACCCGAGTTCGGTGGGACTAACTGAAGCAAAAATTTGTGAAGGATCAGAGCGCGGCTTGCGTGATTCTAGTCAGCAAGCTGCGAAAAAACAGGGTTTGAATCGGTTTTTCAGTGAGATTCCGATTCGCAGTGCTGCTGATAAGCGGCATGGTCAAGTAGTTGCTCGATTTCATCCTGCGACGAAATCTTCACCTTGAGAATCCAGCCGTCACCGTAGGGGTCGTCCGAAAGTGCCGACTGGTCTTCTTCCAAGGCGGTGTTGGCTTCGACCACTTCGCCGCTGATCGGTGCGTACAAATCGCTGGCCGCTTTGACACTCTCGACAACACCGAACTCGTCACCTTTCTCAAAGGTTGTTCCCGGTTCGGGAAGTTCGATGTAGACGAGGTCCGTGAGTTGATCGACGGCGAATTTGGAAATGCCGATGGTAGCAGTGTCACCATCGACAGCAACCCATTCGTGTGTCGTTGCGAACCGCAGTGTTTGGGGATCCATGACGCGTCCTTGTGGGCAAAAGTGCGAATGCGTTTGAAGGTGACAAGACGCCCGCTCGATTGCAAGAGAACAATCCGCGAAAATCAGGGATCGTTGGGCAACTAATGCCGTTGCGATTCATTCGTACCGTGAACTCAGTTCGGCTTGGTCGAGTTCTCGTTATTCAACTGCGTTTCGATCTGTGAGATTTTGTCAACTCGCCGGGCATGCCGTCCGCCCTCGAATTCCGTTTTGAGCCAGACATCCACGATGCGAGCCACCAACTGGTCGCTGAGCAGGTCGCCCGAGAGGCACAAGATGTTGGCGTCGTTATGACGTCGGCTCATTTCGGCAGTCAGTTCATCATGGCAATTGACGCCGCGAATTCCCGGAAATTTGTTGGCGGTGATGCACATTCCGATCCCGGTTCCGCAGATCAGAATTCCTCGATCGAACTCACCGGCGCTCACTTTTTGGGCGACTTCAGAGGCAAAATCGGGGTAGTCGACGCTCTCGTCATCGGCGGGACCGAAGTCAGTCATTTCGTGACCAAGTTCCCGAAGTTGGTTCGCCGTTTGACTTTTGGCAGAACGTCCGCGATGGTCACTCGCGATGGCGATTTTCATCATGGACTCACAAAGGAAGATTGAGAAATTTAAAGACATGCCAGACGGGGCGTAACGAATTACGGTTGTGGGATGGTTTCCACAATGGCCCGGACTTGGCGTTCGATTTCTTGAAAGCAATGTATGTAGTCATCTTGAGTACCCCCGATCGGATCGGGAACATCTCGGTTATCTTGCGTGAGCATGCGAACTCGGTCAGCGGCGTCGGGCCGGGCAATCAAAATCGAATCCAGATGACTTTGTGTCATCGTGAATACGTGGTCTGACTGATCGAGCAGGTCGGATGTTAATGGTTGACTGGAGTGGGACACCAAATCGACGCCCAATCCCCGAACTGCTTCGACCGATTCCGGACTCGCTGGGCTGCCACGATGGGCGGCCAGTCCCGCGGAGACCACTAAAATGCCCCGGTCGGCCAGTTCTTCCTGGCTACAACCGATTCGCTCTGCGGCAAGTTTGCGGAAGATACCTTCGGCCATGGGGCTTCGACAAGTGTTTCCGGTGCAGACGAATAGGTAGACTCGTCCGGTCAGTCGCTTCAGCAGATTTGCCGATACAGCACCTTCGCTAAGAATTTGCCACTGCTCGCCGTCAACTTCAACGGCAGTCGCCGGTAACCCGTATTGAGTGTCACCGTCGTCGATGGCCATTGCCAAATGATCACCGACTTGTGAGATCAAGCCGTCGCACGTCGAGGAACCCGAGAAACGGTCTTGGGAAAGCACCAAAGGCGCCTTCATCAGTGATTGCAAATCGTCAATGAACGGATGATCGGGCATCCGGCACCATAAATGCGGATCACGACCGGATGTGGTGTGCGTGACTGCCTGGCGTGTTCGCTCTGGAAGTTGGCCGAGCAGGCCCTCATTGGCAGCCGTGGGCAAGGAAAGCGTGATCGGTCCCGGCCAGCAACGACGCATGAGCCGTTTCACGACGTCGGACACTTCGGGAATGTAGTCTTCAAGTTCGTCTCGGCTCCGCACTGCGAATTGAGCAAGAGGAGCGGACTCATCTGCTTGAGAATCCGGGAAGACCTTCGCCATTTTCTCAACGGCTTCTGCCTGAAGTGCTGATGCAGCAACGACATACACGGTATCTGTCGGCAACGCAATGAGATGTCCCTGTGCGAGAAGTTGTGCGGCTCGATGCACAACGTCCCGGGGGTCATTGGTTTGCTGATAGGGAACTACCTCGGTCATGTCGCGACTTATAGGCTTTCAAATAAAGGATGGTAAAAGCGTGCAATACGTGATCGCGAGTCATCAATTCTGGTGCGTCGATTGGCTCAACTCACAACAGGATTGGCGAGTGGCGATGCATTCAAATTCTTGAGTCGGCGATTGCAGTCCGCTTGCGGCCGTTCCGCGGGAAAGGTTGTTGGAAGCGGCTTTGCGAAAAACCGACGCTCGCCGGTTGGCAACCGCATCAACGTAGGAAGAGATGATGATTGCAAATGGTTTCGGCTGACACTTCAAGCTTAGGTGTGTGCTTCAAACGCACAGAGTATACGGAGATTGACACACCTATTCAAGCTGCAAACCGTTGGCAACAAATTCACGCAACGAGACCTGTTACGTTGGCAAGATATTGGGATGTCTCAGGTTATGTGTTCGGAAGAGACGCATCGGCCTTTTTTCGACCGATGAAGTAGTAGTACGGGGCCCGCAAAAACGGGATGTATGGAACCTTTCCACGGCCCTCAACACAGTCGATCGGTTCAAAATACCGATGCAACGCCGGGAGGTGGTCCGGATGGAGAAAGACATCATCGGTGGCGAACCAAGTCGGCCAAAAGGTCCGCGTTCCCCATCCATGTCGACGACGTCCCTCGGGAGGATGTTTCCTCGATACATAGAAATCACTAACCCCAATGACTCCCCCAGGCTTGAGGAGTCGACGTGCATTCTCCAGAGCTGCGAACCAGTCGGGAATCATAGTCAGCGAGTAGGAAAACGTTACCACATCGGCGACGCCATCGGGTGGGGAAAACGTTGTGGCATCGCCGTGCGCGACTTCCACATTGTCCCATTCGCGATCGGAAATCCGTTGTTCAGCGACTTTCAGCAGTGGGCGACACAGATCGACCAAGTACACCGATTTCAAGTTCGGGAGTTTCTCAACCGCATGTTCGACATTTTCTCCCGTGCCGGCTCCCAGATCGACCCAGACACCGTTTTCCGGGAAGGGCAGGGAGCGGATCATTTCACTTCGGCCGTGCAACAAGCGGCGACGAAAGGCGTCGTAACCCGCGGCTTGGCCCTCATAGAAGTGTTCCAGTCGCTCCTGGTGCGTTTTTCCGCGACCTCTCGTCACCACCATGTGCCACAGGATGCGAAGATCGTTAAACCGCGGCGGAGTGGAGGATGAGGCCGTTTTCGAGATTTCGGAAGTCATCAATCGAGCAATCTGGAGGCCGGAGTTTCAATAGGGATCGCGTCAAGAATTGGTCGTCTTGGCGATGTAGAAGCTGCCGTACGTGTGGACGCGATCCTTCGGGTGCAGTGCGGTGGCTAGATCAGTGTCGTATTCGAGCCAGTCTCCCACACGGTTTCGCGTCTGGTTGCGTTCGATCTCGATTGAGTCGATGAAGTCCGCCGTCAAACCGGCACTTCGCCAAATGAGTCGGGTGTCGGGGGCAGATCGATCGGCGATGGCTTGCCACTCTTCAGCCAACCACTTTTGCCGATGTCCGACGCTCATCCAGTCCATGTGATCAAGCAGTACAAACCGCGAAACCGGTTCCGTATGATTGTTGAGGAAGTCTGTCACAGTTGTGGTGTGCGTGTGGATGCGGTCGACCAGACCGGCTTTGAGACGCTCGAAGTTCTTGCGTTTCAGGTATTCCGGGCAGCAATCCTTGGTGTAACTTCCGGTCATGTAGACCCGCCAGAAGTAATTGTCGTGCAATGGCAAACGGGCGAAGACGGCTTCGATACAATCCATGATGTATTCAGCAACTCCGCCTTCGTGGCCTCGTTCGAGCTGCAACCGTTGAGCCTTCGGCACACCCAGCATAGACAGCACCGAATTCCGTCGCACGAGCCATCGCACGTATGGTTTGAACAGTCGACTTCGGAGTTGTTCGCGTTGATAGATTTCGCATTGTTCCTCGACCGTCTTTGCCGAGAGCATGTTCGCAAGTGCTTCGCGAATTCGAAGGACGCGATCCATATAGTGGTTCACAAACCAGGCGAATATTCCCGAGGACCCTCGAAAGTAGAAGCTGCGACGCACTTTGCCGGTGAAGAACGAGTGGCCGCGACGATCCCAAAACTGTTGTGATTCAGCGGGCAGCATGTCTCGCAAGTTGCCCTCGTAGATGTCACGCCAGTTCAACAGTCGACCTTCACCGAACAGTTGAAAAAACGTGGAGTAATCCAACGTTCGGATCGCCGCTTGCTTCAATTGCAGCAGGGCGTTTTGGCGGGGATTCATGTCGATCGCGTCGATCCGCTTGGGATTGTCCAAGGCGTAATCCAAAGCATTGCAACCGGCGGAGGTGATCATGGCAATGGTGTCGTTCTCACCCAATTGCAATGCGACACGGTCAAGACGGGGATCTTCCCAACATGTGTTGTAAACCAAGTTTCGGGAATGGACCATCCGAAACTGTAACGCCGTCAGCGATTCCAAAAACATCCAAGGATCTCCACCAAAAACGTTCGCGTAACGGAAACAATCCGCTACCGAGAGGGTGGAGCGATCCTGGCATGTGTCGATGTTGATTTCACGAAGACAAAACGAATTTCCCGCGAAACTCACGCTGAACGGAGGTCGCAATTTCGGCGGTCCGTCACGAACATGCAGCCCGGTGAATGGGTGATGACCAGCGGCGGACGCGATTCCATCAACACCGCCTGCGGTGTCACACCGCAGGCCCAGAATACCGGAAGTTCATCGGCATGGACCGGGACAGGGTCTCCAAAATCTGGCTGGTGCAGGTCGTGAATACCGATCATTTCCGGCAGACCGATATGAACCGGTGAACCATGAACTTGCGGAAACTGGGATGTGATCTCCACCGCCCGAATTGCGTCGGCCGGTTGGAACGGACGCATGGAAACCACCAGGTTACCTTGGAAGCGACCAGCGGGTGTGCAGGGCTGGTTTGTGCGGTACATCGGGACGTTCGTGCCCAATTCGATATGCCGCACAGGCAGCCCGTCTGCAAGGAGTGCGGATTCAAATGTGAAGGAACAACCAATCAGAAAGCTGACAAAGTCGTCCTGCCAAAGATCGACGATGTTTGTCACCTCGCTGACAAGTTCGCCATGCTTCCAAACACGATAGGCAGGCAGATCAGTGCGGATGTCGGCGTTGTCGGCCCATTTTCGCGGGTGCGGGTCGCCGGCCGGTAAGACATCCAACAACGGGCACGGTTTCGGATTGAGTCGACAAAACTCGTGAAATTCCTCCGCCCAATCACTTGGCAAGATGACCAAATTCGCTTGGGTGAATCCCGCTGCCAGTCCTGACGTTGGACCCGTGCAGAGTTCCGCACGGCAAGCCTCACGGACCGCGGACGCCGACTGTGTTTGGTCAATCTGTTTCAATCGTCGTGGTCCTGTTTTTGTCATTGATGATTTCGGTAACTTCATCAGAGCGAACTCTGACTCATCTCATTGTAGCTCCCCTCAAGTACGAATTCGACCGCCGATTGCAATTCCTCAAGGTGTAGTCAACAAAAAAGCATCGGCATGTCGTAAGACAATGCCGATGCTCCTCAGAGGACTAGCGTCCATGCTTACTCGATGAGTCTTGGTGTAGTCAGGATGGAGTCGACTTGGATCGTGCCGGGGCCAGGGATGACGTAGGAACTGACAAACTCGCAAGGCTGCACAATCACTCGTTTCTTCTTTGGGCTGCCAGTCAGTTTGACTTCTAGGATGCGAATACCAACAAATTTTTCAATCGTATAGTTCGCGTTGTTTCCGGGGCCCGAAACGTCGCTGAAAAGTGGAATCGCACGCGGTTGGCCGATGATCGCTTCAAGTTGTGCTTTGATACCAGCACTCAGACCAGTGTCGCCGTTGAGAATGCACTGTTGATCGAACCGCAGTTCAAACCCAAGTTCGTCGAAGTCTTCACGGCTAATTCCATAGAGAATCTGACGCTTGAGATCATTCGTACTATTGTTCGCGCCACCGATGTCGACTGTTCCTCGGTTTCCCGGGGGCAGTGAGCCATCACCAGTTGGGTACAGGTTCACTTCCAGGATTCCGTCCGTGCCTGATGACACCTGCTTGGTTTGCTCGTTGTAACTGAAGTTATCGTCCCCAACACCTGCAAGTAGGTCTTCCCAGGTTTCGATGTCGAGTGCGATTGGCAGGATGTCGACGGTTTGCCCGTTTCCGGGGGGCTTGCGGAAACCGATCCCCGGCAACATAGCCGCTGTGGATCGCACACGGAGATCAGCACTGCGTGTGCCAAGTGCGGGAGCGAAGAACAGGGGAAGTGATGAATCAGGGCTACCAGTGCCCGCCGTTTCGCCCTGACCGAGAGGTTGATCACGACGTGTTGTTACTTCAACAAAGTTAGCCGGCCATACATCATACTGTTTGACCATGGCGCCGCTATTTTCGTCTTGATAGTACTGGCCGAATTTGACGTCTCGACTACGTTCTAAGTAGGCCTGTTTGTGGTCGCCTGAACGATGGTAAGTTGCGATATCCTCAGCTGCTAGTCCCGCGTTGTCTTGGGCGAGTCCATACGTCAGGGTCGCACCGGGTTTAAAGAGTGGAATAAGTTCTTGAGATCCAGACAATGCCGCCGCATCGGAGCAGCCTTTCATCTGGGCTTTTGTGAGTGCGATGAATCCCACATCAACCGTAAATGCGAGGAATGCGAGAATCATAATCATCATTGCAGCTGCCAGGCATACGACAGCTCCGCGTCTTGTTGTGAGTTTCTGTCGTCTGGAGAATCTAATAGTTGCATTTCGCATGGTGTATCAACCCTGTTGAAAAAGAAGTGATTCAGAAAGTGATGGCACTGATGGTTGAATCGAACTTCTATTGAACTTCGGTCGGGTTGTATTGATGAATGCAGCGATCAGTGGTGTCGGTTTTGATGAGTTGGCCGCTCGCGTCATAGTAGCGAATTTCACTTAGGCAGAAGAGTTTGACACGATGAGAGGCATAGCCGATACGAGAATTCGCCACGCTAACATCAGGATCGTATTGGTTGAGGTCATGCAAGACCGTAGACGCATTGAATTTGAGGAACCCTTGGCCACCGAAATTTCCCCAGGTCGTAGAGCGACCGTTAAGGACTTCAAACTTCACCTCGTGGTCGCCATTATGCTTCATTTGCATTGTCCACGTAATTGTTTCATCAGGGGTGGATAGCAATTGAAACTTAGGGAAGTTGCGAATGTTTCCATCAAACTCACCAATCCAACTTTGCAGTTGAATTCCCCCACTCGCATATTCGTCTAATGTGGCGTTGTTGAGTTCTAAAACGGAGTGAATCCCGTTGAGATTGCCACGCGGCGAAATTGTGGCAGTGATTTGTGGTGCCTCAAGCGCTGGGTCGGGTACGCCGATTTTGAGTTCCCAATCTTCTTCAATTAGAAAGACGTCCGGTTGAGGCGCGTCTTGAGCCCATAGTGGGCTTGAAATGCAGAGTGCAGCGATGCATCCCGCGAAGACGAGTCGGCTCAACTGCGTAGTGCGGCGAATTGCACACCGTTTTGGTGGAGCAGGAGTCTGTGGATAGACTGGTGAGGTGATGCGGTCCATTTACGGTCCCTTCTGTCATGAAGTGAAACCTTTTCGGTAGCTTGGCGGTCTTGAGCAAGGCGGATTTCAAGCGGTTGGGCATTCAGACTGAGTTGACTAGGACGTACGAGTGCTAGTCGACTCAGAAGATCCCGAATGATTGAAAACTCACTTCAGAACAAGATCCATAGCTTTGCGGACTCGTCTCACGACGAGGGTGCCTTTATCGAAGACCCACGGTTTCAGAAGGTCCTCTAGGACGCTGCACGTTGCGGCGTCCAGATGTATCTCACGAATGGCCCGTAATTATTTATGTTGAAATTATTCAGTTCCTAGTAAACTCCAAAAATCGCTAGATGAAAGCTAGTATAAGTTCTGACGTTGTCCAGCGGATTTTGCAGTTTTTTTAAGCTGTATCGCTTTTGAAACGCGATGTTGTATAAAATGAAAGTGTTGCCAAAAAACAACTTGCCCTATGCATACATGTAGTTCATGCGTGCGTTTTGACGTGATGTAAGGTGATCCGGATGAAGACAATCGAAGACTATAAATCGACTTTGCCACAAATCGGACGATTGGGCTGGATCGGTGCAGCTCCGTCGCGTCGTGCACCGCTTGCAGAACTGAAGGAAGCCGAACTGCAAGCTGGGACGGGCATCGTCGGTGAGCATCACGCCAACAGTGGCCAATCGAAACGCCAAGTGACGCTAATCCAATCGGAGCATCTGCCGGCGGTCGCATCACTCGTGCATCGCGAGTCCGTCGGACCGGGACTGCTGCGGCGAAACCTTGTCGTCTCCGACATCAATCTGCTCGCTCTCAAAGACCGCCGATTCCGCATCGGTGAGTGCCTCTTGGAAGGCAGCGGCCTGTGTGTGCCGTGTTCGCTGATGGAAGAAAAACTCGGCCCCGGCGGCTACAACGCCATGCGCGGTCACGGCGGAATCACCGCCATCGTCATCCAAGGCGGCAAGATCCGTGTGGGTGATTCGGTCGTTGTCGAAGAGAATATCAGCAGTGATTGAGAATCATCGGTTCGGAGTTCAGAATTGTGGATCGGGAACCAGTCAGACAAACAAATGAGTGTCATCGCTGTGGTGCCAGTACCGACGTCGAGCCAATTCTACCGCTCTGGGATGGCCACGCTTATTGCGAAGCGTGCTTGAAGGCCCATTCGCAGACGTTGTATTCCGCGGCGAAGTCTGGCCTCGAACTCGAAGAAACCATGCCGTTCAGCCCTTGGACCGCTTTCGGGCAATCGTTCTTGTTCTATTGGCTTTCAACAAACCTGACCTTCGGCGGCCTCATGTTCTGGTTCGCCTTTCGAAGAGCAGGTTGGGAAGGAGCTGTCGAAGCCTTATTGGCAATGCAAGTATTCTTCGCTCCCATGTGTCTGCTCTACAGTGTGGCCCAAGCATTGGGCTACCGATTGGGTCGACCGCGTGTGTTTGTGAATAACGGACATTTAACGATCCGCCTCGGAAATCAACGGTCTGAATACGCTAGCCTGTCGAAAGTCGAATGGTATCTGGGGCCGTCCTGGCACACGACCTTCGGTGGAAAAAAACTCTATCCGAACGCGTCGGCATTGCTGTTGGTATTCCCCGGCGACGAGTATCAAGAATACCGGGCATCCGTGGGTTTCACCGAAGAGTCGAGAAAACGGTGGATCGACTTTCTCACCTTCATCGATTTGCCTCGGCGAACGGCGTGGGAGCATCGGTTTGCGTGGAAGTGGGTGGCGAACGTGGCGGGGGCGGCCATGCTGTTCTTAGGGCCAGCCGCTTGGTTTCTTGGGATGAAATCTGCCAAACCGGTTTTCACATTCCTCTTCCACGATCCCGATCTTGCAGCACGTGTCTTGGTTACGATTGCCATGTTCGGCGCATTCTACATCTTTTTGTATGTGGCTGCATTGTGGCCGTGGAACGCTCATCCGCGTGGCCCATCCAGAAAGCCGCATGACGAGCAGCAAAAACAACATCGTGCCGTCCGTTGGGGATTTTTCCTGGTGTTTGGTGCGTACACCTCAATATACGCCTTAACCGCCAACGGTGCGGATTGGGTCTCGCGAATCGTGGCAATGTTGTTTCTGTGGACCATCTTCGGAATCGCCTGCGATCTCCTAGCTCGAAAGATAGCGACTACCGAACCGATCCGCCGGATCGACGACGAGTCGGCCAGTGGTGCCTTGAATGGGGATTCGCTATAGTGACCGCTGTTGAATGGACCCACACAGGAATTTGATGACAGGATAGTGACGATGAAAAACGCGACGATCGAAACCAACAAAGGCACGATTCGTCTGGAACTTTATGACGACAAGACCCCAAAAACTGTGGAGAATTTCGAGAAACTCGCCAAGGATGGATTTTACGACGGTTTGAAATTTCACCGTGTCATCCAGGACTTCATGATCCAAGGCGGCTGCCCACAAGGCACAGGCACCGGGGGACCGGGGTACAAGTTCGAGGATGAATTCCATCCCGACTTGAAGCACGATTCGCCAGGCATTCTCTCGATGGCCAACGCCGGCCCGAATACCAACGGCAGCCAGTTTTTCATCACGCACGTGCCCACGCCGCACTTGGACAACCGTCACTCGGTCTTCGGCAAAGTTGTCGATCAAGAAAGCCAAGATGTCGTGAACAGCATCGAAGTCGGCGACACGATGACCAAAGTCACGGTCGAGTAGTTGGTCAGGAGGCAGGGGACAGTTCAATTCGCTGACTCCTGATGCTTGCCTCCTGATTCCTAGACTCCAAACCCGCCGCCACCGGGTGTTTCGATGATGAGCACATCGCCCGGCTCGACATCGATCGAGAATTTGCCACCCAAGTCTTCGACATCCGACCCGCCGCCGCGACGCAGTGAATTGCGACCGGCGGCGGCGTTTGTTCCGTCATCCAAACCGAACGGTGTGAACTCCCCGCGACGTTCGGAGAGCATCGACACACGAAGCGGTTTCAAGAATTCGATTTCGCGAACAATGCCGTCACCGCCGGTTTTCTGGCCGTCTCCGCCGGAGCCCCGTCGCATACCGAACGAGTGAATCCGGACCGGATAGCGACGTTCGATGACTTCCACATCCGTCAGCCGCGTGTTCGTCATGTGCGTATGCACGCCATCGGCTCCGCCAGCGTCTTTGGTCGCTCCGCTGCCGCCACAGATGGTTTCATAATAACCGAACGTGTCGTCGCCGAAGGTGAGATTGTTCATCGTGCCTTGACTGGCCGCCGCAAGTCCAAGGGCACCGAGTAGCACATCGACCACCCGCTGCGACGTCTCCACGTTCCCGCCGACCATTGCGGCACACTCGGCGGGATCGTCGTGTTCGGGCGGATTGAGCAAACACTCCGGCAGCACGATTTCGACGGGATCAAGCACGCCGCTGTTGAGGGGAATGTCTTCGTTGATCAGACATCGAAACACGTACAACACGGCAGCGGTGACGATGGCCCGGTTCGCGTTCAGATTCGTCGGCAACACCTCACCAGTGCCGGTGAAATCAACTCGGGCGGAGTCGCCATCAATAAACACCGTTACCGAAATCGGCGAACCGTCGTCGAGGTGATCGGTGAAGCGGTGTTCGCCGTCGGGCAAGCCCCGCAACGCGAGCCGCATTTTCTCGGCCGCCGCCCGCTGAATGTGTCCCATGTACGCCTGCACGACCGGCAACGAATAGTGTTCGATCAAGTCGCGAAGCTGCCGGACTCCACTCGTATTGGCCGCCACTTGAGCGGAGACATCGGCAAGATTGTCTGCCACGGATCGTGATGGATACGATCCGCTTTGCAGCAACGCTCGTAATTCGTCTTCCCGCGATTCGCCCTGTGCGATCAGCTTGACATTGCGGATCAACACGCCTTCCTCGGCTAAGTTCTTCGAGAACGGCGGCATGCTTCCCGGCACGATACCGCCGATCTCCGCATGATGGGCTCGGCTGGCGGTGAAGAACAGAAGTTCGGCTGCGCTTTCATCGTAAACCGGCGTGACCACGGTGACATCCGGCAGGTGGGAGCCGCCGCGGTACGGATCGTTGGTGACGAACACATCGCCCGGCTGCATCTCTGGACCGCAGTCTTTCAGAATCCGTTTGACGGTTTCGCTCATCGCTCCCAGGTGCACCGGAATGTGCGGGGCATTGACGACCAAATCACCTGTCGGCGAGAAAATCGCACAACTAAAATCGAGGCGTTCCTTGACGTTCGTCGAGCACGACGTCTGTTGCAACGTGAGTCCCATTTGCTCGGCGATGGACGCGAACAAGTTGTTGAAAATTTCTAGCAAAACGGGGTCGGCCTTGGAGCCCGAGTCGCGTGAGATGGGGCCGGAGTTGGCGTTCTGCCGTGCCAACAAGATTTCGCCGCGAGTTTGAATGGTGGCGGTGTAGTCGGGGGTGACGATCACCGTCGAGGTTGGTTCGCAGATGATCGCGGGCCCGGCAATCGTGTCTCCGGGTTGTAAGTCGGATCGGAGATAAACACCGGTTGCGTGTTCCGTCTCACCAAAGACCACGCGGGTCGACTCGGTGGGGGTTGGAGTGCGGGGCACGCGATCGGCAATTCGATCCGGCGGTTCGGGTGTGGAACCGATCATCTCAACCCGAGCGGCGGTGATTTCCAGTTCTCGGCTGCGATGAGCGTAACCGTAACGCTGTTCGTGTTGTTGTTCGTATCGGCTGCGAATGTCCGCAATCGTGTCGGCCTTTTCCATCGGGATATTGATGACCGACTCCACGCCCGCATACCTCAAATCCAGCGACCGTCGCGGCGGTTGGATGTACTCGGTGGGAACGCCAGCCGCTTCGATTTCCGTTTTGAGACGCGATTCCATCTCCTCGAAAGTTGCGGAAAGTTCTTGAAGCGCGTCATCGGTTCCCGCTTGCAACACCGAGTGTTCCGCGAATCGGCGGACATCCGCCAAGCCGATTCCATAGGCACTCAAAATACCTGCGAACGGGTGAATGAGGATGTGTTGAACACCGAGTTGGTCGGCAATTTCACACGCATGCTGAGCCCCCGCACCCCCGAACGTGACGAGGGCATATTCACTCGGATCGTAACCCTTGGCGACGGAAATTCGCCGAATCGCCCGGACCATGTTTGCGTTGGCGATTTCGACGAAACCAGCCGCGAGCTTCGTCGGCGTGTAGTCCGCTCCCAACGGGGAAGCAGCGATTTGGTCACAGAGCGTTTGCAACCGTTGTTCGACAGCCTCGCGATCGAGTGGGAAGGGGAATCGAGCAGGGAGGATTCGACCGAGATACAAATTGACGTCCGTCACAGTGAGCGGTCCGCCGCGTCCATAACATGCCGGACCGGGCACCGCACCGGCACTTTCCGGTCCGACGAAGAGTTTCACACCATCGAATCCGCACAAACTTCCGCCGCCCGCCGCGACGGTTTCGATGGCGAGCATCGGAGCCACCACCCGCACACCGGCTTTTTCGGTCTCGTATTCCATTTCGTAGCGATGATCGCCACGTGAACCGTCAAAACGTGCGACATCGGTGCTGGTTCCACCCATGTCGAAACCGATCGCTTTCGGGAATCCCGCCGCCATCGCGACGCGGGAAAATCCAATCACACCACCGGCCGGTCCTGAGAGAATGCTGTCTTTGCCGACGAATTGATCACCACCGACCAATCCGCCGGCCGAGGTCATGAGTTGCAACCGCGACTCGGATTTCGAGTCACCGAGCGCGTGCCGAATGGTGCTGACGTAATCTCGGAGGATCGGATTGAGATACGCATCCATCACCGTGGTATCGCCCCGTGAGACGATCTTGATCAACGGGGCTAATCGGCTGGACACACTGACTTCGTCGAAACCAACCTCATGGGCGATCGCCGCGACTTGCTGTTCGTGTTCTGGGTTCGCGAAGGCGTGTAGCAGGCAAATCGCGATGGATTCCACACCATCGGCGTGCAATCGTTGTAACTCGTTCCGAGCGGCAGCGGTGTCTAACGGGGAGAGAACCGAGCCGTCGTCGGCGAGTCGTTCGTCGATTTCGACCACCGTTTCGAACAACGGAAATGGTTTCTCAATCGCTAGGTCAAACAATCGCGGGCGGTTCTGGTTCCCAATGAGCAGCACGTCAGCAAAACCACGGGTCGTGATGAATGCTGTACGGGCTCCTTTACGTTCGAGTAGGGCGTTGGTGCCGCGAGTGGTGCCGAGTTTCAGCGAAACGGGCGGGATCGGTTCGTCCAATCGCACGCCGAGGATTCGACGAATCGCCACGATCGGTGCCGGTTCGCCGGATGTCAGTTCGTAAGACGTGCCGACACCGACACCGTCCGGCAACTCGTCTGCGAGCGTGAGAGTTCCCGTGGGTCCCTCGGACTGGCTCACACGCGATGTGTGCGTCGGGCGACCGGCGGAATCTAGAAATCGAACGTCGTAGCCCCGCCAAAAATCGGCTGGTCCGACGATGCTTAGGGGATCAACGAACGTCGTCGAATCGGAAAGGGATTCGATTTGCCCTTTGATGACACCGGAACTCAGTGTTTTCAGCGTTTGCAGTTCGTTTTTCGGGGAACGGGCAATACAGTCGGTGAATGTGCCACCGACGTCGATCCAGAATTCCCAGCGGTTCGTTGTGTTCATGCGGTGTATGGCTTGTAGGTAATTAGGAGTTATTTAGAGGCGTCGGGCAGGAGCCAATCGACAATTCGCCAGTCGAGCCAACGCTGATCGGGGTCAATTCCACGTCGCCCAATATAACCGAGGTGGCCGCCGTATTTCGTGAGATGCAGATTCGTGCAGGGCGAGATCTTCAGGTCTGCGAACGAGTCACCCGGGACCACGGGGTCGTCTTCGGCGGCGATAATCAGTGTCGGAACGTCGATTTGCGGCAGGTGGGGTTTGGAACTACTCTCGCGGTAGTAGTCGGCGGAACTGGCGAAACCGGCCCGTGCAGCGGTCAGGCGTTCGTCGAAATCACGAAGTGTCCAGTTCTGCCAAGCGGTTTTTTCGAATTCCGTTGGCCATTCGCCGCGTTTTTGCACATGGGCGGACAGGGAACGCAGAAAATGTCGGCCGTACGTGCGGTTGATCAACGGTTGATCCAGGCGATCGGCACAGGCAGCCAAGTCAATCGCGGGGCACGATGCGATAGCTCGTTCAAGTTGTTTTGGCCGGTTTGGGAAAGTTGCGAGATACTTCAACAAGATATTCCCAGACAGCGAAAACCCCGCGACCGACAGCATCGATTGCGGTGCAAGGTTGACGATGAAGTCGATGCAGGCGGCCAGATCGTCCGTGCGACCGCCGTGTGCCCAACCGACCGACATGCCTTCGCCAGCTCCCCATCCACGCGGATCAAACCGAAAGGTTCGCACGCCACGCGTATTGAGTTTGCACGCTGTTCGTCGTAGATAACCGCTTTGGTGACAACCCGTTAGGCCCGGAAGTAGCAGTGTGACCCGGTCTTCCGGTTGCCAAGACGAGGGACGGTTTTCGTGAAGCAAGAGCACATCGCCGTCGGGTAGCGATACGCGATGGACGATCGTTTCTTCGAGTTTGTCGACCGATCGCAGATACGTTCCGGCAATCGTTTGGGCGTGCCCGCCACGAATCAACCAATGGGGTTGAAACATCGGGGCGTCGAATCGGCTCATGGTTTTGTGGATACTCCTGAAATTTGGCGTATTCGGATCGGCTCTTCCGGTTTCACTCGCGAATTCGGTGTCAACTCGCTTCAAACAGGTCGTTCAAACTTGAATCTCCGGCGGAGCTTGCTAGTGTTGGTGAAATTTTGCGCTGCGAATGCGCACATCCTGAATTCATCCTCCAACCCGCCATCCTCCCGTGCCTCGACGCGACGACATCCAAAAAATTCTGATCATCGGTTCTGGCCCTATTGTGATTGGCCAAGCCTGCGAATTCGACTACTCCGGAACGCAAGCGTGCAAATCCTTGCGGGAAGAAGGGTACGAAGTTGTGCTGGTCAATTCCAACCCGGCGACCATCATGACTGACCCGGAGGTGGCCGACCGCACCTACGTGGAGCCGATTACCTGGCAATACGTCCAGAAGGTGATCGAAAAAGAAAAACCCGATGCGCTCTTGCCCACACTTGGTGGCCAGACCGGCTTGAACACGGCGATGGATCTCGCACGCCGTGGGATTCTGCAGCAACTCGGCGTGGAACTGATCGGTGCCAAAGAGGAAGTCATCGCCAAGGCCGAAGAACGCGAGTCGTTCAAGGAAGCGATGGTCAAAATCGGTTTGGATGTACCACGCAGCCAGATCGTGCGGAACCTCGATGAAGCCCGGCAGGCACTTCGTGAGATCGGTCTGCCGATGATCATCCGTGCGAGCTACACGCTCGGTGGCGCGGGCGGCGGTGTTGCTTACAACAAAGAGGAATTTGAGTCGAAAGTTCGGCAGGGGCTGAAACTTTCGCCAGCCGGCGAAGTGCTGTTAGAGGAATCCATTCTCGGCTGGAAAGAGTACGAGATGGAAGTGATGCGTGACGTGGCCGACAACGTCGTCATCATTTGTGCCATCGAAAACCTCGATCCGATGGGCGTGCACACGGGGGATTCCATCACGGTCGCCCCGGCTCAAACGCTGACTGACAAAGAATACCAACGCATGCGGGACGCGACGATCGCCTGCATGCGGGAGATCGGTGTGGAAACTGGCGGGTCGAACGTGCAGTTCGCCGTCAATCCGAAAACCGGGCGGATGACGATCATCGAAATGAATCCGCGAGTGAGCCGTTCGTCGGCACTCGCCTCGAAAGCCACCGGTTTCCCAATTGCCAAAATCGCTGCGAAGTTGGCGGTCGGCTATCGTTTGGACGAAATCCGCAACGACATCACTCGCGAAACGCTCGCCTGTTTCGAGCCGACGATTGATTATGTCGTCACGAAAATTCCTCGTTGGACTTTCGAAAAATTCCCCGAAGCCGACCCCACGCTGACGATCTCGATGAAAAGCGTTGGCGAAACCATGGCGATCGGACGGACGTTCAAGGAATCGTTCCAGAAGGCGTTGCGAGGGTTGGAGATCGGTGCGTTCGGCCTCAGCGGGGGCAAACCCGACTTGTGGGGCGGCGAAAATCAGCCGGCCGAAGACGAAATCCGCCGGAAACTTTCCGTGCCGCAATCCGATCGCATCTTCTTCCTCCGCTTTGCATTTAAAGCCGGAATGACCGTCGAGACCATTCAGGAACTTACCGGAATTGACCCGTGGTTCTTGCATCACATCCGTGAATTGGTCGAATTGGAAGATGAACTTCGTCAGTTCGAGCGGTTGGAAGACATCGACGCGGATCTGATTCGTCGAGCCAAACGCGCCGGGTACTCAGACAAACAACTCGCGCTCTGGTGGAATTCCACCGAAATGGATGTCCGTCGTCGCCGGAAGAAGCTGGGGATCGCGGCGACGTTCAAACTGGTCGATACTTGTGCGGCCGAATTTGAAGCCTACACACCGTATTACTATTCCACCTACGAGGACGAGGACGAAACACCCGGCACCGAACGCGGACCGAAGGGGGAGCCGATTCCGGAACATGCGAACCATTCCTCGCCGCACACACGGGTGATGATCCTCGGTGGCGGACCGAACCGGATCGGGCAGGGGATCGAGTTCGATTACTGCTGCTGTCAGGCGGCGTTCGCGTTGAAGGAACTCGGCATCGAAAGTGTGATGGTCAACTCGAACCCAGAAACGGTTTCGACCGACTACGACACCAGCGACATGCTGTTCTTCGAACCGCTCACGACTGAAGACGTCCTTAATATCTACGACCGTCTCGAACCGGATGGTGTAATCGTCCAGTTTGGTGGGCAGACACCGCTGAACTTGGCTCGGGGGTTGGAAGCCGCGGGGGTGCCGATCATCGGGACAAGTCCAGACATGATCGACGCCGCCGAAGACCGCGACCGTTTCCAAGCGATCCTGCAGAAACTGGATTTGCGTCAACCGCCGAACGGCACCGCGACCAACGCCGATGCCGCCCGTGCCATTGCGGATCGAATCGGGTATCCGGTCTTGGTGCGGCCGAGTTACGTGCTCGGCGGACGAGCCATGGAGATTTGCTACGATCAAAGCCAACTCGTGCGATACATGCGAGAAGCCGTCGATGCTTCGCCGGAGAAACCGGTGCTGATCGACAAGTTCTTGGAAGACGCGATTGAAGTCGATGTCGATTGTATTGCCGACGGTGAAATCGCGTTGGTTGGCGGCGTGATGGAGCACATCGAGGAAGCCGGTGTCCACTCAGGAGATTCCGCGTGTGCATTGCCGCCTCACTCACTGCCCGACGAAGTCATCGACGAAATTAAGCAAGCGACTTACGCCCTGGCCAAAGAACTCGATGTGCGTGGACTGATGAATTTGCAGTTCGCGGTCAAAATCGACATTGGGGAAGAAGACGAACCACCTGCCGATGCCAGCGGAATTTGGTCCGCGGGCACGAACTACACGGTTTACATCTTGGAAGTCAACCCGCGTGCCAGCCGGACGGCTCCGTTTGTTTCCAAGGCGACCAACCGTTCGCTGGCTCGAATCGCCGCGAAAGTCATGGCGGGAATTTCACTGACGGATCAAGGCATCATCGAAGAAATCACCCCCGGGCACTGCTCGGTGAAAGAAAGCGTGTTCCCGTTCAATCGGTTCTCGGGTGTGGACATCATCCTGGGACCGGAGATGCGTTCGACCGGCGAAGTGATGGGCATTCACGATTCCTTCCCGCTCGCGTTTGCGAAAAGCCAAGTTGCTGCCGGGTCATCGTTGCCGATGGAAGGAACGGTATTCATCTCGATGGCTCACCGCTACAAGTCCCGAGTTGTCGACGCGGCCAAACGGTTGCACGCACTGGGTTACAACCTTATCGGCACATCGGGGACCGCTCAGACGATCCGCGAAGCCGGTGTGGAGATTGAGACGGTCCGCAAGGTGCAAGAAGGGCGACCGAACATTCTCGACAAGATGGCTAACGGCGAAGTGCAGTTCATCTTTAACACGCCCAGCGGCAAAGGTGCTCGCACCGATGAAGGACAAATTCGCTCCGCCGCCGTCGCCTATGGCGTTCCGTGTGTCACCACGCTCCCCGGTTGTTTGGCTGTCGTCCAAGCCCTGGAAGCACTCGCTGCGAATCCGATCCCACAGGTGAAATCCCTACAAGAGTGGGCCGGCAACACCGATTAATCGGTCGCCCACGACTGGCTGAAAACGGCGATTGCAAAAAAGAACGCTGGGTTACGATCAGGTAACCCAGCGTTCTGACTTTTTTCTTAGGTCGAGCGTTCTAACACACTACTTCGCGGCTTTGCGTTGTTGCTTCTCGACGTGCTTTTCCAGAATCTTCATGTTCTTCGTATTGGCCTTGAACGCGGCGTCGGCCACGTCTCCCAGACCGGGGACAAGACCGACAACCATGTCGATGCCGACGTTGCCGAGCATCCGAACGGCTTGCCAGCGGGAAATACCCATTTGCCGAGCTTCCCGGATCACCCATCCCGAGACGACCGTGGTTGCCAAGTCGCCGACGACGGGAACGAGGCCGATCACGGAATCCCAACCGACACGGAAGTTCGTGCCCGGCAGCGAGAAGGCTTCGTCCATCGTTCGTGTCACTTTCCGCAACCGCTCCATCCGTTGTTCGTCTGAGAGCGGCGGTGCGGTGCGGGCGTCTTTCTGAATCTCGTGCGGTTCCACGCGGCGAACTGGCTTTTGGCTTTCGAGCTCTGTAGCGGTTGTCATGGTAAGTCCTCAGTAGTGGTCTCAATTATGAATCAACCTTGATGCAGATTGCGTGCCGAAGGTGGAGGAAGGTGGTGCTTGTGTTGTAAGGCATTATCTTGGTTGGCTTTGTGTGTTCTCAGGTGGTGGCGGTTCGCAAGGAAATGTTGGGTGAATCTCGGCCAGATTGTCGTAGAGGCAACCAAAATGTCTGTGGGATTCTTCGAAAATCTGATATGGGGGGGACGAATATGGATCAAAATGTGCTTTTGTTCTGGTGTTGTTTTTCGGTGTTCCAGGTCAAAAATCGCGGGTGATCACGTGAAACAAGCGTGAAGTTCTCGTAAAGTAGAGTGCAGTCGTCGACTATTCAGTTACGACGTCTATCCTTTCGAGGTTCCCCGTGGGTTCACACGACCAATCTGAAACCAATTCTATGAACGCGGAGTTTCCACCAGTTCCCGATGGTGAGCCGTATCTGAGGGATTTGGTCGATAATACCTCCGCTGTCATTTACGTGAAGGATTTGGCTGGGCGTTATCTGCACATCAACCGGAAGTGGGCCGAACTGTTTTCCGTCGAACAGGAGGAGATGGTTGGGAAGACCGATTATCACGTTTTCCCCGCCGAAACCGCTGCTGCCTTTCAGGAGAACGACCGTCGCGTGGCGGAAGAAGGGCGAGTGATCCAATTTCAGGAAGTGGTTCCCCAAGACGATGGAATCCACATTTACCTTTCGGTGAAGTTTCCCCTGCGAGACGAACAAGGTCGGATCTATGCGATGTCGGGGATTTCTACGGATATCACCGATCGAGTGGCGGCGGAACAGGAACGCGAGCAAGTCAGCCATCGGTTGCAGCTGATTTTGGATTCCGTGAACGAAGGCGTCTATGGATTGGATTGCGAAGGGCGGACAACATTCATCAACGCCGCCGGCGCCAAAATGATTGGATGGCCAGCGCAAGAACTAGTTGGAAAAAAACAACACGACGTTTTGCATTTCAAGCATGCCGACGGAAGCCCGTACCCAGTCGAGGAATGTCCGATTCATTCGGTTCTACGAGACGGCCAACCTCGGCAGGTCGACCACGAAGTTTTTTGGCGATCCGATGGAACTGGTTTTCCAGTCGAGTACACGGCTTCGCCCATTCAGGACGGTGATGAAACGATTGGTGTGGTCGTTACGTTTCGCGACTTAACCGACAGCATGAAACATCGACATGCTTTGGCAGAACTTGAAGCGGCCGAACGCGTGCAGCAGCGTCTTTATCCGTCCGGATCGCCGGTGATTCCGGGTTTTGAAATCGCGGGAGCTGCCTACTCTGCGGAACTCGCCTGCGGTGACTACTACGACTTTATCACATTGGCCGATGGCTCGGTGGTGATTGCGGTCGGCGATGTGAGCGGGCATGGACTCGGGCCGGCATTGCACATGGTGGAAACCCGTGTGTGTTTGCGGGCGTTGCTGCAGAGCGGGCTTGATCTCACGGAAAGTCTGAACCAGCTAAATCGTCATCTTTGCGACGACATGGCGGAAGGTTCGTTCGTCTCGTTGTTCTTGGTTCAGATCGAACCGGGGAAACGAAAACTTCGCTACGCGGGAGCCGGTCACGATGCTCGCTTGATGAGATCGAATGGGACGGTCGAAAAACTTGTGAATACGGGAATGGTTTTGGGAATGCTGCGTAACGATGCCTCACCGACCACGGAAACGGTGTCGTTATCACAGGGGGATATCTTGTTTATTCCGACCGATGGATTGCGGGAAACGTCTGATTCCGATCAAGAGATGTTAGGTTGGCAACCAACATTGGATTTGCTGTACGAATCCCGTGCGGAGAGCAGCCGGGAGATCATTCGACGGCTCTATCAACAATCGGTGGAGTTTGCCGATCATTTCGAACAGAAGGATGATGTGACGATGGTCGTCGTCAAAGTTCTGTAGACGCAGCGGGTTGGTTGGCATCGACTGCCATCAGTTCGCGTTCCGCGGTGTGTTCCTCGGCATCCATTTGCAGTTCGCGGGCGATGGTCATTGCTCGCTGCCAGTTTCGGATGGCTTGAGATTTCTCACCTTGCAGGAGTGCCCATCGACCTTTCCATAGCAAGGTTCTCGGTTGCCCAATGGGAAACACCTTCGCGTAAGTTTGCAGGGCTCGCAGAGCTTCGCGAACAGAGTTGATCGTCTCCGCATCGGTCCGATGTCGCTGACGAACCGTCGCCATTCGGTACTCGATGACGGCGGAGTACGCTTCCAAAAGATAGTACGCCGATGGTCGTCCGAGTTCTTGCAGTTGCTGCCAAGTTCGATCGGCCGCGGTGGCGGCGGCGTCCCAGTCGTCCAGCCGCAAACTCGCCACGGTCAGAACACCTCGCGTTGTGACTTCCGAAATGAAATCACGATTGGTGCGGAACCGCTCCAAACCTTGATGAGCCAATTCCGCTGCGGTCGCGGCATCCCCCAGTCGAAGCGTGTTCAACGCCCGTCCGCCGTACCCCCATGCTTGCTGTAAGACATCATCACCTCGGTTAGCAAATTCGTGGAGGTCGGTCCAAATATCGAGACCAGTTTGGTAGTCGCCACGGAAGAAATACGTGACTCCTTCAATGGCAAATAATGACCCTTGATTGCGTCGGTCTCCAAGTCGACGATAGTGGTCCCGGGACTCCGCCACGCATTCCCGAGCAATTTGCCAATCGCCTCGGCCGACATGGTAAACCGCCTGGAGCAATGCCACCCACGCTTGCGACGGCAGGTGACTCGTCGCGTCGGCCGTTTGACGTGCCGCACGGAAATGAGCGTTTGCCGAACGTTTCAGCGGAACCAGGCCAACGGTGAGCCCGACGGTCGCCCGAGCACGGGCCAGTTCCGGTGACGGACCGGCTTGCTCGGCGAGGTTCAGCATTCGCATTGCGGAAAACAACATTGCGTTGGAATCGTTCGCCAAATAACTCAATTCCATGAGCAAATCGAATCCTCGTGCCGCCTCGAGTGTTGGCGATTCGTTCGGATCAGGCGTTTCCTTCGATTCCCGAAGAAGCCTCGCGGCACGCAATGCCCAGCGTCCCAAATGGCGGGTCACTTGCAACCCGATTCGTCCGGCTTGACCCAGGCTAGTTGTCGGAACGCTTTCCTCGAGTGCCTCAAGCGAAGCAAGGCAGTGTTGTCGACTTTCGGTGAGTTGTCCTAATCCGAAGCACGCTTCCCCAATTTGTCGCTCCAGACGTGCTAGTCGCAACGCGGGGACCGAACCAACATGCCGACGCCAGTTGGCTAACGCATCGGTGAGATACGCTTTCGCCTCCCGATAGGCAGCGTTTTGCAAGGCGTACTCACCGGCGAGTTGTTCATACTCCCGCGTTTTCTGATCATCTTCGGCACGTTGCCAATGATATGCCAACAGAGGATACGCATTGGCCAACCCTTCGACGGGCTCGCCCGATTCGATCAACCGTTCGTAGAAAATAGCCACGCTCTGATGCAATCGCCGACGGTGTTCGGCCAGCATCAAATTGTAGGCAACTTCCTGAATCAAGGCGTGTTTGAAGGCGTGAGCCGGTTCGACACGTCGCTCTGGAATGGTGATGTCACGCTGCTGCAGCGTTTGCAAATAGTTGGGCAGCAGGTTGCGTTTGGTTTCGATGGGATAGGCCGACCGCACCACGCGAAGTTCAAAAATCCGTCCCACGATACTCGCGGTTTTGACGAGCATTTGTTGTTCGGGCGTGAGGCGGTCCAAGCGGCCTCGGATAACACCCTGTACGGCTTCGGGAAAATTGAGACGTTCCAATTCCTCTAACGAACATTGCAACTCGGGAAGACCGTCTTGAACATGGAGCCGTTCGGTGTCGCAGAGCAAATGCGTCAGCTCCGCACAATACAACGGATGACCTTCGCTGCGACGGTAAATCCAATCGACAACCTCATTCGGTGCCGATTCGGTCTGCAGTTGGTCACAAATGAGACGTTGGCAGTCTTCGTAAGAAAACGGAAGCAAATCAATTTTGTCGACCTGTGGCGACTGCCGAAGTGCGGCGTATTCCTCTGGCGTTTGGTCATCAAACGGACGTGTGGCGATGACAAGCAGGATCGGTAGTTTGTATCGCTCGATCACCGGGCCCAGCGATCGAACAATCGCCCAGGATGCCGAGTCGATCCATTGGGCATCGTCGAGGATTAACAAAAGTTGATTCTTCGAGGCAGCATGGCGAATCAGTTTAATCAGGATTTGTCGCGTGTTGTCGGCTCGGGCGGCGGCACTCATTTGCCGAGTCGTTTCCGTCTCCGGCAATCCGAGCGGCACAATCGCGTTCATCAAGGAAAAAACTTCCGCGAGTTCTTTGTGAGTTTCTTGGAAGTCATCGGTGAGCAACTCTTCGGCAATCGCTTGCCAACCGACGTATGGCAGCGATTTTTCGATGGCGTTGCCAACACCCAGGCACACGCGAATTCCCTCGTGGTTCGCTTGCCGGATGAGTTCATCGATCAGAAAACTCTTTCCGATTCCCGCCTCGCCTTCGATGATCACAACGCCATGTTTCTCAGTCTGTGCCAATGCCGCGATTCGATGCTGAATGATATCCCGTTCCGCGTGGCGGCCGACAAACGAAAACGGTTCCGAGTCGTTGTCGTGCGTGGGGGGGACGTCTGGCAACGGTTCGTACGCGGTGATTGCTCCCTCTTTGCCCTTCAAGTGGAGCGTATTCGCCGGTCCAAATGGCAAACTGTTTTTGCAGGCTCGCCACGTCGATTCATCAACGAGAATTCGATTGTCGGCGTTGGCCTCTTGCATCAATCGGGCGGCGAGATTCACCGCATCGCCGATGATTGTATATTCCCGCCGACTTCGTGCTCCGACGGAACCGCAAAACACTCGCCCCGTGGCAATGCCAATGCCGCAACCAGGTTGGTCGAGAAACTCACGCAACGCGATCGCGGTTTGCACGGCTCGTCGTTGATCGTCTTCGTGAGACAATGGTGGCAACCCAAACGCCGCCACCATTGTCACACCTTTGTCATCAACCGAGAGCTTATTGACGCTGCCTTCAAAGCGGTAAATCACCCGCTGCAATTCCAACAGCACCGCTTGAGCGGATTCAATGGGAACGTCGAAATCCAACATCGGCAGATGAATGAACAATGCCGTGATCCAACGCAGTTCCGCGAGCCAATCGGTCAAACCGGATGCCAACCGTGTGACAACAGCACCGGGAATAAATGCTCGGAGCGCCCTTTCCATGGACGGTGCGATGGGGAGATTCGTCGCCTGATCGATGGAGACATTCGATACGGACGGCTCAAGGACCACAGACCCGTTTTCGCGAATCTCGCCTGCGAATTGATCTTTCACTGGTTCCCAAGCCGATCGAGACACCGCGACGGTTCCCACGTCGGATCGTAAATCCGTGCCGCACAGTTTCTGCAGGGGATCACCTAGAATCAGCAGTTCCCAGCGTCCCAAACCTCCGCCAAGTTCCAAGAGTCGGACGGGACCGGCATGCACGCTGATCCGCATGGCGAGCGATTGGCCTTCGGCTTCAAACGGCGTGAGCTTCTGTTGAGCCATTAACGCGCATCGAATGGCTTTCCTCATCACCGATGACAGCAACTCGTCATCTTTCACCGACCAAACCGCCAGCAAAGCATCACCGGCAAACTTGATCACGTCTCCGCCGAAGCCTTCAACGACCGCGATTAACTGTCCGAAAAACCGATTCAGAATCCCTGTGAGTTTCTCGGTTCCGTCCGAGTCTTCCTGGGCGAGGGTTTCCGTCAGTCGTGTGAAGCCGGCAATGTCGGCGAAGAGGAGAACCGCCGTTCGATTCTCCTCACGCGGTTCATGTGGGGGAGCGGGGTCGGCTTGGAACCGCTCCACCAAATGCCGTGGCACATAGCTGGCGTAGGCTTCGAGTGGAACAACCATAGGACTCCGCACGATGTAAAAGAGGGCACCCGATTGTAACCGTCCCGGTTTTCACCTTCCACGGTTGCGTGAACATGTCTGCACAAACGCAGTCGGTATGGATCGTCTCGGTCGGCCACCATTTCTCTCACCCTTTGTCCGGCCGGACTGAAAGCATACAATAACTTGGACTCAATGGAATTGATTTGTACGATGTGACCGAGGAGTGCTTTCGTATGGGCGGATTGGTTTCCTCCCTGAATCAGGTGACGCTGTTCTGCTTCCTGGCGAGCTATGGAGTGACGCTCGGGTTGGAATGTGTTCGTTTGATTCGCCAGTCGACCGTCAATCGCGTGCTGATGTTGGGGTTCGCGGTTGCAGGACTGGTCGCGCACACGGCGTATTTGATGGTGCGGTCGCAACATGCGAACCTACCACCACTGTTGAGCTCCGTGCACGATTGGTTGCTGGTACTGGCTTGGTTGGCGATGATGTTCTACGTGGTCTTGATGTCCTTGGATCGGGACGTCATCGTGGGACCCTTCCTGTTGCCGCTGGTCTTGGTTTTGATCACGGCTAGTGCCTTCGTCAAGAGCACTCCGCAGGATTTGCTCGATGCGGAACGCGAATGGAAAATGTTGCACGCCTCGTTGTTAGTCCTCGGCATGGCCGGAGTTGCGTCGGCATTTATTTTGAGTTTGATGTACTTGGTCCAACACCGTCGATTGAAAACCGCCCAAACCATGATCAATGGTCTCACCCTGCCGAATCTGCAAAAATTGGCCCGTTGGAATTGGTGGGCCGTCGTGCTCGCGGTCCCGTTGTTGACGCTCGGCATGGCCACCGGAATTGGTTTGATTCTGTCCTCAAAGAGCGTGGCACCGATGTCCTGGGTCAGCGATCCGGTGATTATCGGCAACAGTGTCGGTTGGTTGGTCATGATGGTTCTGTTTGTTTGGTTGCTGTCCACACGTCGGCCAACCGGAAAGCAAGTGGCGTGGTTGACACTCGGGGCGGGCGGGTTCTTGTTGGCAACAATTTTGAGTCTTTCATTGTTGTCCGGACGCGTGCTCGACACCCAACACGGCGGCGGTCCCGTCGAGTCTCCGTTTCTTGTAGTCGGTGGTTGAGGAGAGCCGCCGATGCATTTACAAGTCGTTTATTGCAATCACCATACCGCCGATCTCTCCGTACGGGAGAAGTTGGCTTTCGCGACTGAAACACAGGTTCAGCGAGCGTATGAAGCCTTGCGAAATCGGTTTCCCACCTCGGAAATGGTGGTGGTCTCCACCTGTAACCGTGTCGAGGTTTATACCGCACAAGAAGGAACCGGGCCGACCCCCTCGCGCGACGACATCGCTCAGTTCTTTAGCGAGTTTCACAACGTTCCGTTGGATGTCTTCACAGACGACTTACTGCGACATGCAGGACCGGAAGCGGTGCGGCATTTGTTCCAAGTTTCGTGCAGTCTCGACAGCATGGTGCTCGGCGAACCGCAGATTGTGAATCAAGTGAAAGAAGCCTATCGGCGTGCCCAGGAGAACGATGCCTGTGGTCCGCTGACGTGTGCCTTGTTCGAAGGGGCGATCCGGGTTTCTAAGCGGGTTCGCAGCGAAACGGGAGTGGAACGCGGCCGAGTTTCGATCGCGAGCGTTGCGGTTGGGGATTTCGGCAAAAGCATCTTCGACCGCTTTGATGACAAGCTTGTATTGATCGTCGGTGCTGGCGAAATGGCCGAGGAAACGCTGCGGTATCTCAAGGACGAAGGTGTCCGCGAAGTGGTCGTCATCAACCGCAACCCTGAACGTGCCGCCAAGCTCGCGGAAACTTGGGGCGGTTCGGCGGCGGGCATGGATGAGCTTCACACGTGGATGGCCAAAGCCGATGTGATCGTCAGCACGACCGGTGCGGATCGACCGATCATGGATGTGCCAACATTCCGGCAGATCCGTGAGCAATCCGACGGCAAACCCGTTTTCATTCTCGACCTGGGAGCCCCGCGGGATTTCGAACCCGAAATTGGCGGGTTGGACGAGAACGTTTTTCTCTACGACATCGACCATCTCGAAGCGACCTGCGAGCGGAACCGTAACACCCGCGCGAAAGAGATCGAAAAAGCCGAACGGATTGTGCAGGACGAAACCGAAAAGTTCATGCACAATATTTATCACCGTGCCACCGGGCCGATTATCCAGCGGTTGCGTGAAGAATGGCACGCGATTCGGCAGCAGGAAGTCGATTTACTGCTCGGAAAGTTGCCTCACCTCGGGGAAGCCGATCAGCAAGCCATTGAAAAAACCGTCGAGCGGATCATCAACAAGCTGTTGCATCCACCGTTGTCTGTGTTGAAAGACGAAGCGAAAGCCGGCCCACCAGACGGTTTGCTCAACGCACTCAAACGGCTCTTTCATCTCACTGAGTAGAGACCCGCGTGGATGATGATTCGTTGTCATCGACGGTTCTTGGCCAATTCAACACTCCCGCCGCGATTAGACACAGCACGACTTCGACTGTGTTAATGATTTCCGACCAACGATGATAACTCGTGAACTCGCTGGATTTCGGTCCGCCGGGTGGGCGAATCATTTCCGACAGCGGCCTGTACACGAAGTAGTAATCCAGCGTCATCAATGCGAGCGTGGTTGTCACTATGCCCAATGAGATCAAGCTACGGCGTTCGCCGATTGCTCGGTGTCCGATGGCGATCAGATTGAAAATCAACGCGAACACAATCGTCGCAAAACCGCAGACGTAGTACGGTGGAAATCGCACGAACGCGAGCATGTCTCGTATACGAGAGTCGAACAGCGGATAGCGAATTTCGGTGACTGAAACGATCACATACAGAATCGCCGCACCGCACCACGCGGAAACGAGAAACCGAGCCATCATCAACGAGAAACTTCGCATGGTATCGAGTCGGATCAAGAAAATTGAGGTTACAGAATCAGCATCGCGTCGCCATAGCTGAAGAAGCGGTATCGCTCGCGGATGGCTTCCTTGTACGCTTCGCGGATGAGTTCGCGTCCAGCCAACGCGGATACCAAAACTAGCAGCGATGAACGCGGGAGATGGAAGTTCGTCAGCAAGATATCGACCGCATGGAATTCCGATCCCGGTCGGAGGAACAGATCGGTTTCGCCTTCGAAGGCTTGAATCGTGCCGTTCGCTGCGGCAGTCTCCAGTGTTCGCACGCTGGTGGTGCCGACGGCAGCAACCCGCTTGTTCGCATCTCGGACGGCTTGCAATCGCTTCGCGGTCGCCTCGTCGATCGCACACCACTCGCGATGCATCACGTGTTCGTCGAGCCGTTCGGTTTTGATCGGACGAAACGTTCCAATCCCGACATGCAGCGTGACTTGTTCCCAACCAATTTTTGCTTGCTGACACCGCTGGCGAAGTTCGTCGGTCAGATGCAACCCGGCGGTGGGGGCCGCGACCGAACCGGCATGTTGCGCATACACGGTTTGGTAGCGTTCAAAGTCGGATGAGTCCGCCGTCTTTCGCTGCATGTACGGAGGTAATGGCATGGTGCCGAACCGATTCAGCAGCGTGATTGCCGATTCGTCACTTTCCGCATGCCAGATCTGAACACCGTCGTCGGCACGCTCCATGAGGGTGAGCACAAGTTGAGCGTCGTCGGTTGCACGGTCGGGGTGAATCGGGTTGACCGTCACGGTTTCACCGATCTGAAGCCGACCCCGTGTTTGCCCCATTAGTCGCCAGTCGCCATCGGTGGTTGTGTTCAGGAACAGACCTTCCCAGCGACCACCGGTAGCGGTCCGTTGACCGATCAACCGAGCCGGCAGCACTCGCGTGTCGTTCACAACCAGAGAATCTCCCGGTTGCAAAAATTCCGGCAAGTCGGCGATCGAACGGTGTTCGAGCCGCTGGCGTTCCCGGTCGACCACTAACAACCGAGACGCATCTCGCTGGGGCAACGGATGACTGGCAATCAGTTCCGCAGGGAGTTCGTAGTCGTAGTCGGACAGTTGATCCATAGCCGGTTGCGTGGGGGAGAACTTGGGAGGAAACTTGGCCTCAGTATACTGAATCTTCCTCGAAACAGCATTAGAATCGGCCCATGTCCCAGGTTTCTTCGTCCGAGCCGTCTCACCGTCGAATCGCATTCTGCATCACCGAGCTGGATCGGGGTGGGGCAGAGAACGCACTTGTGCAGCTTGTCCGGCGTTTGGATCGTCGGGAATGGCAGCCGCTTGTGCTGTGTTTGTCGGGGGAAGGGGAGTTAGTCAATGAGTTGCGAGACGCGGAGATTGATGTCGAGTGTCTCGGTGTACGTCATCGAGCCGACTTCCGAGTCCTGTGGCGGCTTGTGAAATCACTTCGCCGATTCCGTCCAGAAATTCTACAAACTTGGTTGTATCACGCGAACATGGCAGGTCGAGTGGCGGCTCGATTGGCCGGTGTGCCGCATGTCGTTTCCGGCATCCGGGTGGCGGAACGTCGCAGTCGACTCCGTCTTCGCCTCGACCGTTGGACTGACTTTCTGGTCGAACACCATGCGTGTGTGAGTCAAAGCGTGGCGAACTTCTCCGCCGAGGTCGGTGGCCTGCCAACACGAAAGCTGATCGCCATTCCCAACGGCGTTGATGCCGAGCGATTCGCCTCCGCACGTCCGGCTGATCTTTCCGAAGTCGGCATCCCAGCGGATTCCCGAGTGCTGTTGTTCGTCGGCCGACTCGACCCGCAGAAAAATCCCGACTTGCTTCTCAAAGCGTTCGCGGGTCTGGCGTCCGATTTCCCCGATACGCGTCTTGTGTTCGTCGGCAGTGGACCGCTCGATACGGAATTACGGAACCAAACGCTGTCCTTCGGATTGCAGAATCGTGTGCAGTTCTTAGGGAGCCGATCTGACATTCCGGCGTTGATGCAGCGGGCAACTGTGTTGGTGTTGCCATCGCGTTGGGAGGGGATGCCAAACGTCGTTCTGGAAGCCCAAGCTGCCGGGCTGCCCGTGGTGGCATCGGCAGTGGACGGCGTGACCGAACTAATTGATCCCGGCGTCACCGGAAGCCTGTTCGAAAGTGAATGTCTAACGGGTTGCCAATCCGCGATGGTGTCAATTTTGAATGATCAAAACGAAGCCGACAAGATCGCGCAAGCGGCACAACATATGTGTCGGAAAGAGTTTACGTGGGAGAAGTTCGCGAAAAGGTACGACAGTCTCTACCATGAATTGGTGTCAGGATCGTGAACAAATTGTTCCAAATTGCCCATTCCATGAAGGGGTTAAAATTTCTTCAAATTGATCCAATTAGAGACAGCATAACAACCTACGCGTATTCTACTCGGTCATTCGATGTATCACCTCAATCCAATTACTTGACTGGCTCATCGGGATATGTAGAGTGTTGGTCAACGGTCAGTTTTCAACACGTTAGGCACATCCAGACGGCTGGCCAATCCAACTCCTACTTGATCGACATCCTTTGAAAATCTCTCTCTAAGCAAAGACAGAGTGCGAGGAAGGTACAGTATTTTTTGGGTCACAAAATCCGTGACCAGCGGGGAGGGTTCTCTCCAAAACTGATCGCTTTCTTATCAAGCTGTGATGCGAAACCATTGATCGTTCGGAACATGCCATTGGTCTGCATATCTTCCGCAATCTTGTTGAGTCTACATGAAAATTGAATGCTGAACGCCATGGAATGGCGCTGAATGAATGGGTGATGATCGACGGCCCCCGTCAGTTTTCGTCCATTTGCCTCGTACGGCGGAACGGACTCCGTCAGAGGCTTTTCTATAGGCATTTTGCTTGAGACGTTCTTGAAGATGTCGAGCAATGGTTTCCAAAATGGAACCGACTGGCTACGATCACGATCAACCTTGTTCGCCTCGTGGCAGACTTTGACCACGAGTTTCGTCATCACCTGGTCAGATCGACAGAATTCGCATGCCGGAAGTCATCCAGCAGAACCTTTATGACTTTCCCAAATATTACGACCTCGTTTTTGGGTCGGATTGGGCGGCGGAATTTCGCTTCCTGCTAGGGTGTTTCGAGAAATACAGCAACCGACCAATCAAGCGTTTGGTCGAACCGGCCTGTGGTACTGGCCGACTGCTTGTCCGTCTGGCAGGGCGAGGCTACGAGACCGCTGGCTTGGATTTGAACGAGAAGGCCGTCGAGTTCTGCAACGCGCGGTTCGTCCGTAACGGCTACGCTCCTCCCGCCATTGTTGGGGATATGAGTGACTTCCGTCTTCGCGATTTTGGAACGCGATCGCTATTCCACGCGGCTTTCAATCCGATCAATAGTTTCCGCCATCTCCTCAGTGAAAAGGAAGCTCGGAATCATCTGCGTTGCGTCGGGGATGTGTTGCGAAAGGGCGGGCTGTATTTGCTGGGGTTGCATCTCAAGCCGAGCGAAGGCGAAGCGATTTCCGATGAAGCCTGGTCTGCCCGACGTGGGCATCTGGCGGTGAATTCGTATCTGTGGTCAAAAGGTATCGACGAAAAGAAACGCGAAGAGCGGATCGGAATGACGTTCGATATCTACACACCGACCCGACAGTTTCAAATTCAAGATGAAACCATCTTTCGGACTTACTCTGCCAAGCAGATGCAGAAGTTGATCGACGATGCCGGATGTTGGGAGATTCTTGATACCTACGACTTTACGTACGACTTGAAACGCCCGGTCACCATCGGACCCGACAGCGAAGATGTGATGTACGTTCTTCGCAAACGGTGAATGGCTCGCCTGTATGCGACGATAGATTCTCGCAGGTCTGTGCTGTGATCGCACAGACACAGAACGTGGTGATACGGCTTAGTCGTCTCTTTCAACGAGTCGGCTAATAGCCTGATTGCTGCCGAACGCGAAGAGACTATCCCCGGCTTGTATCGCTGCGGTGCCGGGCGGGGGCATCAATCGTTCCCCACTCGCACGACGGATTCCCACGATCATAACTCCTCGTTCGCGGAGGTCCGTTTCCATCAGTCGTTGACCGACATACGGGCTGGTCTCGTCAATCTGTACGTCGGCGAGTTCCAGTTCGTTCCCGTGGTGGTCGGCGACTTCCAAGAAGTCTTCGATCGCCGGATTCAGCATGAACCGAGCAATTTTCATCGCACCGGTCGTGAAGGGACTCACCACGCGATTGGCTCCAGCTCGCTCCAATTTTTGAACGGCCTTTTCGGTGCTTGATCGGGCGATGATCTGGATCTTTGCGGAGTTCATTCGTGCAGACAACGTAACGTAGACGTTATCCGCATCGGTCGGCAAAACCGTGGTCAATGCAGCGGCGTGTTCGATGCCGGCTTTCTGCAGTACTTCATCATCCGTGGCATCACCCAACACGAAGAGCCAACCGTTTTCGGTGCAGGTCGAATCGAGCACATCCTCGTTGATATCAACGACGACGAACGGCAAACCACGTTGGTCGAGTTTCCAGGCGATGATCTCGCCCATTCTTCCGAGGCCACAGATAATGTAATGATCTCTCAAATTTGCCAATTCGCGTTCCATCCTCCGCCTTTCGAGCAAGCGTCCCATTTGAACGTTGACAATCCAGCTGCCAATTTGCGACGCGCAATACGTGAACACACCGATACCGACGATCAAATACCCGACAATAAACAACCGGCCGGCTTGGCCCAGTTCCACGGTCTCGGCGAACCCGACGGTCGTCAGGGTGATGATCGCCATGTAGAAACAGTCGAACCACGTGGCATCGTTGACGACGGTCTTCAGCCCAACCGTTCCTGCCAGCGTGAGCAGGAACAACAACGCAGCAACTGTGAAAATCCCCGAGGAAAAACGCGACCGCTGAGGGCGGAATCGGTGTATCCGACGATCGGCACGTAGGGGGCGATTCATTACTGTCGATACTCGTGCTCAGCCGACGCTTCGGGAATAGAATACAGGGGCAGCTTTCCACAGGTTCATCAGCTTGGCTTTCGATCGGCTTTTGCCAACGGATATTCGCTGATCGGCAACCCGAGACGGTGAACTTCTCGCAGTCGTCGCCAGCCGCGTGTAACGAACTCCTCTCGCTCCCGCACGGACTCCGCATCCAACTCCGTCTTGGAAAATGGGCCGGATACCACGACCGGTTTGAAAGCTTCGTCAACGATGAATTGGGCCTGTGTCGGGTTGCAGCGGATGTGTCGTTCCGCGCCCGAAAGAAGTGACCGTGAATCGATTTCACCAAGCACGTAACGAAGGTACAGATCGCTTTCGATGATGTTTTTGACTTCATCACCGCACACGTCACAGAGGTAGCCTTCGTCGCAGCGGGCCATCGAAATCGGTTATCCCATCGAGTTACGCAAGTCTGGTAGGCTGGTCATGTTATGTGACAATCGGTCAAACATGGGCCTTTGCTGGGGGGTATGGTCCCAAAAGTCGGTGAAGTGATTCGGTCTTTTCAAGACCTTCCGGCTGGGTTTGCAGGAAGAATTGTAAGATCGCACGCTTCTCTCCCTTTTGCAAGGTCACAAGAACAGTCTAAGATAAACGCGAACATCCACCGCTGAAAATGCGTCGGGATGATCGTCGCCGTTATGGATTCTGCCCGTTCGCGTTTTGATAGTTCAATTGATCATGCCAGAGACCCAAGACTTACACGTTCGAGACACCGTGCCGCTTGTTTCGCCGAACGATCTGAAGACCGAACTTCCCGCAAGCGAAAAACTCTATGATGGCGTGGATACGGCTCGTGCAAGTATCAAGCAAATCCTCGCGGGGGAAGATCGCCGTTTGATTGTGGTGGTCGGACCGTGTTCGATCCACAATCGTGAGTCCGGATTGGAATACGCCCGGCGTCTGAAGAAACTTTCGGACGAGGTTGCCGACCGAATGTTGCTGGTCATGCGGGTCTACTTTGAGAAACCGCGAACCACGGTCGGTTGGAAGGGGTTGATTAACGATCCGCATCTCAACGACACTTTCGACATCGGTCTTGGTCTCCGCCGCGCCCGTGAGATTCTTCTCGAAATCGCCAAGCTCGGATTGCCCGCGGCGACGGAAATGCTCGAACCAATCACCCCGCAGTACATTGCCGACTTGGTTTCGTTGGCTTCGATCGGCGCACGCACGACAGAGTCCCCCACGCATCGCCAGATGGCCAGCGGGCTGTCTATGCCAGTCGGTTACAAGAACGGTACCGACGGCGATCTGGACGTGGCCATTAATGCCATGAGGGCGGCCCGTGCGGAACACTCGTTTCTGGGCATCGACGCGGAGGGAAAAACCTGCATCGTGCAAACAACCGGCAACCCAGACGGCCATTTGATTCTGCGAGGGGGGCGATCGGGCCCAAACTACTCAGCCAAGCATCTCCAAGATGCCACCGAACGACTCGCGGCAGCCAACTTGCCTTCACGGTTCATGGTCGATTGTAGTCACGCAAATTCCAACAAAGATTACCGCAAGCAAGGTGATGTCTGGCGAGACGTGCTGGCACAAAGAATTGGCGGCAACGACACCGTGATCGGCATGATGCTTGAGAGTAATCTGCACGCCGGGAATCAGAAGCTCAATGACCCCGCGAAACTCGAGTATGGTGTTTCGATCACCGATGGCTGCATCGGTTGGGATGAAACAGCCGACATCATCACTGCCGCTTACGAAGAACTAGCCACGGAAACGGCGAACGTTTGAAGTCTGGGTCAAGGTTCGTCTGACAGTCCCATTCGAAATGAAAAAGAACTTCGACGATAGTTCGTCGAAGTTCTTTTCATATGTTGCGGCTTGAGTATCGACTGATACGTGTCGCCTTGGGGTAATCAGGACTTTGAATTTCTCACTCAGAGCTTTTCAGCGGAGATTTCGTACTCGAATTCGTTTTCTCCATCAGCGGACACGGTTTCTTTGAGTTGGCTATGAGTTCCGAACTGCGGCGGGATGAGTTCATCCGTGCCTGCGGGACCACCGCGTTTGCTAAAGCTGACGGTGTGTTGACCGGCGACAGCACCCATTGTATCAGCGTTAAGTAGCAACTCGAACTTGCCCTCTTCGTCAGTGACTCCAACAGACATTGGCCCTGAGTCTGGTTGGAATGTCACCTGCACGTCGGCAACGGGTTGTCCATTGACTTTGAGAAGACCTGACACGGGATACACGTCAGGCACATCCGAGGCTCCCCCTCCGCATCCATTGAGAACGAGTGTCATCGACAGCAACATCGCCATCGAAACAAAAAAACGCATCTTAGTCCTGAGCGGCATTCTTCTGAGGCTCCACAAACTATATTTTTGCTGCGGTTGTATTGATAAGGATCCGGCAAAATAGTCGGGGAAGCCTCCTAGTCAGGTCAGCCGTCGAAGACGAGCAGACAAAGAGTGCGACAACTTCCCCGATTGAGTCAAACGATTGGACGTTGGTTTCAAACGGCATTCACTAAGATGTCTTGTCTTAGTTTCATACTCGGTCGCGTGTTTGGACTGGCCTACGCTAGAGATTGCGATGCCGATTAGTTGTTGCTAATGACTTCACCCTTAGCGATGGAAACCATACTGTTGAGGGTTGTTTGATCCATGTTTTCGCTGAGAAAGACTGTTGAGCCATCGCCCAGCAACGCCTGACATCCACCGGGATGCGCACTTCCGGCTCGCCAAGCATATTGGAGTGGGTTGGTTGCGGAATACGGTTTGTTGATCCCGTAGCTTGGAACGATAACGTGCGTGTGAGTGTACATGTTCCAGTACGGCCCGTATGACGTACTTGTTTTTCGCAATGGCGTTTCGATCATCAAAAGCGTGTTGGTCGTACCATCAGCCAAGTCTGCAATTCGAGCAGCACCGTTGAAACCAAAAGCCGACTCAGCACCAGATGTGATCTTGTACTTGTTCATGCTGTATTCGGTCGTCCAAGAGACGAAACCGTAGCTCGCACGATAGGCATTTTGTGCGGTATACATATTCTGGGTCGTGTAGTTGTGCGGGTTATCGAAGTCGGTATCCGATGGACACTGAAAGACGGCGACTTTCTGTTCGGTGACAGGCTGATATTCACCGCCACCAACGCTCTCCCAGTCCGCTTGCCCGGTTGCCCGGCCGAAGTCAATTTGCTCGTGTAGGTTGTTCTGCTCAAGGAAGGGCAGAATAAACATATAGCCAGTGTGGTTGCGGATTTGGCCGGAAGGAATCCAAGCAGCCGATCCCGATTCCCCTGGGTTCATCGCGGACGGTGGGAAAATTCGATGGGTGTCATGGTAATTGTGGAGAGCCAAACCCAGTTGCTTGAGGTTGTTCTTACACTGTGTTCGCCGGGCGGCTTCTCGCGCTTGTTGCACCGCAGGTAACAAGAGTGCGATGAGAATTGCAATGATGGCAATTACGACGAGTAATTCGATAAGCGTAAACCCAGAACGTAACCTACGCATGCTTTGCTCCTAGAGAGTAAGGAAGTGAAATTGGAATTGATTCCGAAAACGATGAAGGACGAATGCCATTCAAAAAAGGATTACGTTGGCACTGATTGCATCGGATAGATCATCCGATTTTAGAAAAACGCAAATCGTATGCCGTCTGCTTGATGGATTCGATCGTACTGCCCGCTGTTCAATTTCGCCAGTATTTTTTGAAGATATTTCAAAAACTGCTGATATGTTGGCGGTGGTGAGTGTAGGCATCGTGGGCAGTGCTGCACAATAAACTTGCGTTCAACGGATAAGTACCCACAGATTGAAAGTCGAATTCGAACCCGCTATGACTGCAGCAAGAACCTGCAAGTTAAGATGTTCGTTGGAAAGTCAGACGCAATCGTGCCGCCAACTCAGACTTCAATGCATAATCGCTACCACAAGCAGACTTTGTTCACCGGGTTGGGAGAGCAGGGGCAGGCAGCGCTTGTTCGGAGTCGGGTCTTGATTTGTGGCTGCGGCGCTTTAGGGAGTGTTCTGTCTGAATCGCTTGTCCGTGCGGGTGTCGGTAGTGTTCGTCTCGTTGATCGGGATTTCGTCGAATTAAGTAATCTTCAACGACAGGTGCTGTTCGACGAGGATGATATCGCGCAGCAACTTCCCAAGGCGGTGGCGGCGGAGCGGAAATTGCGTCGGATCAATCGCGATGTGGACGTGCAGGGGATTGTCGCGGATATCGATCACACAAACATTTTGCAGTTTGCCAGCGATGTCGATTTGATTCTCGATGGCACGGACAATTTTGAAGTTCGATTTCTGATCAACGATGCTTCGCACGCCACCGGGTTGCCTTGGGTCTATGCGGGCGTTATTGGCAGTCACGGACAGACCATGCCGATTTTCCCTGGCGAGACCGGGTGCCTGCGGTGCTTAATCGAATCGGTCCCCGCACCAGGAACCACGGAAACTTGCGACACTGCGGGTGTGCTCGGGCCGGCGGTGAATGTTGTGGCATCGCTCGAAGCGGTGACGGCGATGAAAATTCTCGCTGGCGGACGGGATGCGGTCGAACCGAAGCTGACCATCGTTGACGTCTGGGATGGCACTTTGCGACAGATGAATGTCGCCAACCTTCGCGAACAGTCGAATTGCCCCGCTTGTCACGAAGGAAAACGAGATTGGCTCGAGGGAAAACAGGGAGCCGAGAGCACGATCCTTTGCGGACGGAACTCGGTTCAAGTCTCCCCGCCGAACACCAACAAACCGGACTTTGAACGGTTGGCTGAAAAACTGAAAGGGCTTGGCCCAGTGACTGCCAACAAATTTCTGTTGCGTCTCACGCTGAGCGACCCCGACTACGAAATTACCGTTTTTCGGGACGGTCGCGCGATCATTCAGGGCACGGAAGATCCCGCGGTCGCACGCGGACTCTACGCTCGGTACCTTGGTTCTTGAAAACCCGTTTCCACTGCTGCCCCTTATTTGACGTCGTCAATCGGGTCGGCTTTCTCGGAAACGAGTTGTTCATCCGGCGTCTCTGGTCGGAGCTTGCCGGATTTCAGGTCGTCGAGCAAGCTGAGTACGATACTCGCGGGAACGCTGTAGGATTCAATGCGGCCGGCACGGGCAATATTCAAGCCGATCACATTTCCCGAAATATCCAAAACCGGTCCGCCACATTCTTGCGGGTCCAGTACCGAGTCATGCTGAATGACGGTGGGGAATCCCGTGCGACGTCGGCTCAGTTTGCCACCCATTCGGTTTTGGAAACGCTGCCGATCGAACAACATTCGTGGCTCGGCTTGTCCCAATCTCGCGCGGATGGTGAGTGACTTCTCATTCCGAGTGACTTCCAAGTCGATGATCTCGCCAGGCCGGTGGCTACCGATTTCCGTTGCCAGGGCATCGGCAGAGCGAATCGATTTGCCAGCCACCCGCGAAACGACATCCCCAACCCGCAGCCCGGCCCGTTCGGCACCGCTGTTCGGATAAATGGTGGTGATTTGCGTGGTCCCGTCCGGCGTGTTTTCAATGCCGATTCCTAAGATGCCTCGTGCGGGCGGTAGCTTGCGGAGGGGAACGCTGACGACACCAATCGATGATGGCGAATCATCCATTCCCGGACTGACGAACCACTGACCCGCCTCAATAGTTTCTTCGGCGGCCCAACTCACGGCTGATAAGTTATCGGCGGTGATCTTGAGCATCGCTAGATCGTAGTCTTCTTCGATACCAACCAAATCAGCGGCATAGGTTTTCCCATTGCGGAGTTCGACTTCAATATCCCCACGCAACTCGCTGGCTTTCGTGAGGATGTACCCGCTGGCATCCACGATGGTTCCCAACGCCCGTTGACGTTCATCGGAAATCACCCGAACGACCGATGTGTTGACGTCTGCCACCACCCGGCTGAACGCACTGCGAAAGGCGGGAGCATTCTTGTAGAACGCCGGCCGCAACGCTTCTTCCGCCGACCCTAGAGTCGGGCAAAGACACAACCCGGCGAGTAACAAGCACGATTGCAATAGCCGACGGAAAGGAGAAGTGTAATGACCGGTCTGAGTTCCCATATGCTTATTCCAGGTTGAACCGTCTCGGTTTGTTTCCAGCTTGAAAATTATTGAACGACGAGTGGAGACACTCGAATGGGTCATTCGGCAGTCACTCGACGACCCACCAATTTCACCGTCAGATTACGCTTTTCGTCGTCTCGAATGATTTCGAGCACAACCTTGTCGTTGGGTTGATAACGCCGTATTCGCCGAGCCAAATTGTTGAAACCAGTGACGGCGTTTCCGTCGACACTTACGATGATGTCGCCTTCTTTCAGCCCGGCGGCTTCGGCTGGGGTGTCGGCACCGATGACGGTGAGCAGCACGCCTTGCTGGTGATCGTCGCCGCCGACTCCGAGGTAAGCCACTTCGAGGGATTCCTCAGCCAAATCAAACGGTCGCCCGACGACGAGCCGGTCCCAATTTTCTCGATACAATTCGACGGGGACGTGAAAGTTCCAGCTTGTTCGTTCCCCGATTCGGCTATGAATTCCAATCACTTCGCCGTTGAGATCGAACAGCGGGCCGCCGGAGTCACCACCGATGAGCGTGCAATCGGTTTGCAGCACCTGGCGATACTTCAGCAGGACGCGTCCCACCCGTAACACTGGAGGCCGGTCCTCTTGGTATCCACCGGGATGTCCTAGAGACAAGCACCAATCGCCAACTCGCACATCGTTCGATTCGGCCATTTTAACGGCCGGCCATGTGCCAGATTCATTGATTTTCACAAGTGCGGTGTCGCTCTTGGCGTTCAAACCCAGCGACGTCCCTTTGACCTCTCGACCGTCCGAAAGGGTGATGACCACCGATCGACTGCTTCCGCCAACCACATGAGCCGCCGTCAGGACATAGCCGTCTTCACTGACGATCACTCCGCTGCCTTGAGATGGACCGACTTGAACGCCCACCGTGCTTTTGATGACACGTTTGGTGACTTTCCGAACGGCTTTTTCCAAGTCACGCAGGTCGTTGATGGATTCCGGCAGTAACTTCCGGTAAGCCGTCACGACTTCTTCGGCACGGAGCGCGTCGGAGTCGTGTGGGGCGAGTGGAAATCGGGTTGCAAATGCAACTGCGAAAACCAGTAGAGTTCGGAACATGCGATTTCCCTCGTCAATCATGCGGCCGCCGTTCGGTATTCCGGTCGGGACGTGTCGCGTTTAGTCAACGTACTACGTTAAACGTCTGGGTCGGCGTTTGACAACTATTTTCCACCGATGTTGCCCTGAGAGTGAAAAAAAGCCGCCATTTCGACCAATCATCGTTTTCGCATACGAACCCGACACTTGGCTTATTCGCAAGGTTGTCGCAGGCTTCGGCGAGCATGGTGGTTCCGACTGACTCCGTTCGGCTGACATTGACGCGGTTTCGGAAATACGTATCCTTCCCACCCATTCTGCTGATATCACCTGCTTTGATCTTACCATTGATATAACCACCAATCCCACTCTTCGGACTCCTTTTTTCTCGTGTGCCACATGAGCGGTTCAGCGAGATGCTCTGTGAATGCGGCGATCCGTCGGCAAATGATTGCCCTCGTGATCGGTTGGCTCGGGGTCCATCTACTGACTGGGTGCGCGTCGGATCGTTTCGTTGAGTTGCGGTCCGAACCCCGGAATCCGCTTGCAGATACGTTGAATCTCTATGCACGTGGTGGTCCGAAACCGAGCAAGCGAACCGTTTCGGTGTTGCGACGGTATGCGTTGCCACCGGATGGGGGACGCGATATCGGGGGAACGATCGAAGCGTTATCGAAATTCCACGATACCGAACCAACCCCGGAAACTGCATATGCTTTGGCTGAATTGAGTTACGTCGCTGCCGCCAAAGCGGAGTTGCTCAACCCCGACCAAGCAGCCGACTTCTACATGAATGCGGTGGCGTTCGCGTATGGGTATCTCTTCGATCCACGTCTGGACAACGGACGCAACCCATACGATCCGCAGTTCCGTGGCGCAAGTGTTGTCTACAACACGGCTTTGGAAAAGTGCTTGCGGATTGCACAGTCCCGCGGTCGGTTCACGCCGGGAACTCAATACAGCATCGAAAGCTGTGGGCGAACGATTGATGTTTCGATCGAACCACGCGGTTTTAATTGGCAAGCCGACGATTTCGAGTCGTTTCAGTTCGTCTCGGACTACAACCTGAAACGGTTGGCGAACCATCATCGGCAGAGTGGTCTTGGAGTTCCGTTGATCGCGATTCGGCGATCGGGTGTGCATCGTCCGGAGGTAGAAAAGTATTACGCCAAAGGGTTTAGCTTCCCGGTGACGGCTTTTCTTCGGTTGGAACAGCAGGAATCTGCGACCGGGAACGATCGGTTGAGAGTCACGGTCGAACTTTACGACCCGCTGGAAATTCAACAAGTGCGGGTTGCCGACCGTGCGGTGCCGATCGAATCGGATGTCAGTACGCCCTTGGCGTATTTGCTCGACAATCCCGAGGTCCATCAGGTAGAGACCTTCGGTTTGCTTCGGCCGGAGAAGATTCGCAAAGTGGCCGGGTTGTATATGGTACAACCGTATCAGCCGGGGAAAATTCCGGTGCTGATGGTGCACGGTCTGTGGTCGAGCCCAATGACCTGGATGGAAGCCTTCAACGACCTACGCAACGATCCCATTTTGCGGGAAAACTATCAGTTTTGGTTCTATTTGTACCCGACTGCCGAACCATTCTGGAAATCCGCGGCGGACTTGCGAGAGGATCTGGCGGAGGTTCGTCTGACTTTTGGAAGTCGCGATCCGGACAATCAACTCGATGAGATGGTTGTCGTCGGTCACAGTATGGGTGGGCTGATTTCTCGACTGATCACTTACGACAGTCAGGACAATTATTGGGCTGCCGTCAGCAATACGCCGTTGGCTCAGGTGAGTGCCTCGGATGAGGTCAAACGCGATCTTCAGCGGCTCTATTACTTTGACGGGGACTCGGCGGTGCGGCGTGTAGTGACGATTGCTAGTCCGCACCAGGGCAGCGAATACGCCAATTCGTTTACGAAATGGTTGGCCAAACGGCTCATTGCTATTCCGAAATTTACGTTGCAGACCACACAAGAGTTGCTCACGCTCAATCCGCGTGCGTTTCGGCACCACGGTCCGTTGGGAGGATCGACCAGCATCGATTCGCTCTCACCGGATTCACCGATCCTCCAAGTCATGCACAGCACGCCAAAACCGCCAGGCGTGATCTACCACAACGTGGTTGGGGTGAAACACAAAGATCGGCCGCTTGAACAGAACAGCGATGGCGTCGTCGCATATTTGAGTGCTCACCGTGAGGATGTGGCATCCGAGATCGTCGTGCAAGCGGATCACAGTAAGGTCCATCGACATCCCAGGACAATTCTCGAACTTCGACGGATCTTACGAGAGCATCTCGCGGAAACCGCCAGCCGTCGTTCACCGATCCAACTGTTGGATCACGAGGAGTTGACTCCGCGGCCGACAATCATGACGCCACCGAGCGGCGTGGGAAGCTCGACATCCACGCCATTGCCGCAGCATTCGCGAACGCCATCCCGTGTGGTATGGCAACAAGCTCCGCAGGAAATTCGACCGGCTCGCACGATTCCGCCACCGCAGTTCGCTGCCGTCCCGGATTCAACGCCGCAATCGTTCGAGGACTCCATCACGCAGTGGGAGTCCCAAGGGAAGTCAGGTTCGCAGTTACGAGATGCCATCCCGCAGGAGGATTCCACGTCACCACCGCAAGGGGTGTGGTCATCGCGAACACAGTCAGCGACTCAGCCAAGAACCGAACAGGTGGAGCCGTCGACGTCACCAAGAGTTTGGCCAACTATCGTACCGGGGCGAAGGCAAGAAAATCCGTTGCCAGCGTCAACTCAACCGATGCCAAGCACGCCCGCTCCACCGAAACGGGTTGTCGTTCCCGTGATTACTCCGGGCCAACCGTCGCAAAGTCGGTTGCCTCGTCTGGAGAATGCAACTCGCGTCGAACCACAGAGACTTCCCGTGGAGCCGCAATCCCCAAGCGGATTCGATCGCCCTTGATCTGCGTAATGGTGAGTTGAATTTCCTCACCAATCTGGATTTGCTCGCCCACTTTCCGTGTGAGTACCAACATCATCTGATTCCTTTCAGAGTAACGCTACCGATCCTGATCGCCTTCCAGTGAAAACGTATTCGGTTGACGAATTCTTCATTCGACCAGGTATGGTAGCGCTCGTCGGCCAAATGTCGACTGAAGAATTCTCTTCAATTGGCGAGATTTGTCCGATTGCGAGCATTTCTACTTGTGATAGCCAAGACGTTCGATCACGCTCAGCAATTCTTCATACGTGATGAACCGTCGGCGGTTCACAGCCTTGTATTCATCGACTGCTTCGGCGAGTTCTCGGACCTCAGGACGCAGCGTGTCATGCGAGTCTCGAAATTGTCGGCGGTTCGGGCCGGAATAATTGGAATCGCGGTTTTCACGACGATCGACAAACGACGTTGACTTCTGCTCGGTCACGGTATTCATTAAACTACTCCTAGAGCGGTTCACATTGAACCGTAACGGGTTCTGTCTCGCGGAGGTGCGTCGACGCACAGTTGAGGTTGTTCTCACCGCAGACACAGAAGACCGTGATACGGTCGAGAGTGGGCCATGCAAGAACCTAGGTCCAGAATCCGATGCTCGCAAATGTTTTTTCTGAATCAATGTCGGAAAAACACTTCGGGACATTCCTATTCAAGCGGCTTTTATCTTTCGCCAGCCGGACAAGCGGACACCCATGACGACAAAAATTGCCCTTCTTGGCGGCGGAGCAATGGCGACGGCTTGTTGCACATTGCTGACCGAAAACCCCAATCAACGCGTTTCCTTGTGGGCGAGGAATGCCGACCGAGCCGCCGACATGCGGACGCATCGTGAGAATCGTCGCCTGCTACCGGGAGTGCCGATTCCGGACTCCGTCGAAATCACCAGTGATATCGACGCCGCCGTTGCCGATGCGGACTTTCTCGTCATCGCGATCCCCACGAAGTTCCTTCGGCAAGCACTCGAAGGTCTCAAACCGCACCTCACCGGCAACCGATCGGTGGTCAGTGTGATCAAAGGGCTCGAGAACCAAACCTTCATGCGACCGAGTGAAGTCATCGAGGATGTGCTCGGCAGCCGTCCGGTCGTGACGCTCGGTGGCCCAAGTCATGCCGAGGAAATTGCCCGTCGTCTACCCGCGACCGTCGTGGCTGCGAGTGGCGATGTGACACTCGCCAAACGCGTGCAGGAAATCTTCAGCACCGATCGTTTCCGCGTTTACACGAACTCCGACATCGTCGGCGTGGAACTCGCCGGGGCATTGAAGAATGTCATCGCGATCGCCGCCGGGATTTGCGACGGTCTCGGCTACGGAGACAACGCCAAGAGTGCACTCCTCACCCGCGGCTTGGTCGAAATGACCCGCTTCGGTGTCGCCCTCGGTGCGGAAGCGAGTACGTTCTCCGGACTGGCCGGCATCGGCGATTTGATCACCACGTGCATCAGTCCCTACAGCCGCAACCGCAAAGTTGGCGAACGTCTCGGCAAAGGTGAAACGCTCGATCAAATCCTCGAAAGCATGGACGCCGTCGCCGAAGGCGTGACGACCACCCGTAGCGTCTTCGAACTCGCCGAACAACGCGGCATCGACATGCCCATCACCACCGAAGTCTACCGCGTCCTCTTCGACAACAAATCGCCGGAGGAGGGCACCGACACGCTGATGTTACGGCCACCGCGCGGCGAGTGATCTAGCTAACTTTGCAAACTCACACACCAATGAACTATGACGAAGCCAGACATTTACTATTGGTGCACGGCTCTGGTTTTTTCGATCAGGCCGGAGAACCGATCTTTTTGGATACGGGTTTTTGCGGGATGCTTCGCCCGTATCGTGGTTTGATCGAGGGCAATTTCCATGTTGTCATGGAAGCACTGCTCGTTGTCGGCGAACGTATTCACAATGCAGAGATGGTCGACCGACCACTTATCGAATCGCTTTGGTCAACTTCGTCATCAATGCGTTTTTGGGGAATCCACCCCGACGGCATGCTTCAACGCAACAACCTCATTACGCCAGACGACACAAGACGACTCGAAACATGGATTGATGTTTTTGAACGAACTGCTTTGGGACTGCTCCGTGGTTGTCCACCTTACATCGAAGTTGAACGATATGCGCAATACGTGATTGATTTTGGCCCAGGCGATAATATTTCTTTCTTCATCCCGTTAATGATTCGACTATTGGATAATTCTGAAATCCAAGATCCAACTGTGGTTGTCGAGGCATTAGGCCTCCTGGGGCCGATCGCTAGCGATGCGTTACCGTCACTTCGCGCTGCCGCTAATCGAACCTATCCTAACTACTGTAACAAAGAAGCCCGTGAGTTGATCACTGATGCGATACGGCGAATTCAGCTCTCGTAGAGCGAAACGCCGGGTGCCACTGCTGGCTCGTCCAGCAGTGCTTTGGGGGGGCAAAGTTATCTGGCGACCGGCAGGTGTTTGTGGTTTGAAGCATGCTCAAGGCAGACGATGAGCATGGCATCCCGCGCGGCGAGTGATCTAGTCCGCTTCGAGATCGTTGCCCCAAGGGTAGCACCATAAGCAGGACTAACGGAGCGTCACCCTGTAACTTCGTATTAAATCGCTCACTGTCAGCGGAACTAGAAACGAAGAGAAGCCGGGCCTGCATTGGGGCAGACACGGCTGTTGTCATTCACTCTATACTCGCACTGCTGGACGAGCCAGCAGTGGCACCCGCTGGGTGACCTTAGTCGTTCGCTGGTAAAGACCGGAGTCATGTCAATTGCAGACCCGAAATCTGGAAATACGAAGCGCTCAACGCTACTAATTGGCTGCTTAGTCACCGCCGCCCTTATTCTCGCTGCCGGATATTATCTCCACCGCCTCGACCAAGGTGTTCGCAATTCGTACGCGGTCTGGTGGGTCGCCAACATGGTCGTTGAACACATGAAATCCAACAACAATCAGTGGCCGCAGGGCTGGGAAGATCTCAGGGACGACTATCAAATATGTATTGAGCGTTCGGGACAGTCCTGGTCGTTCGCCGAATTGTCGACCCGCACCGAAGTTAATTGGCAGGTTGATCCAGTACAATTGTTGGCACAGTCAAAAGACGCTGAGACTGCACGCTTTCGAGTCATCACACTCGCTGATGGCACAGATAGTCATTGGCGAAGCCGAGAGCCAAATCAAATCGTTCTCGACTACTTGCGTTCGAACCGTTCGGAGCAATAGCCGCAACCTGTACTATTCAATAGGGCCTTCGCCAACAAAAAACACATGAGTGAGTCTACGCTAAACGAATTACATGATCTGTTGACACGTATTCACGGTCCCGGCATCACACTTGACGATGCGAAGTAGTCGTAGGGTGCGTCGTGACCCACCACTTTGGAGAACACGTCAATGATGGTGCGTTGCAACGCACCCTACTGTCTTCGACTGGCGAGGTTCGTGCGGTGCTATGACCGAAGAACAGAATCCGTATCACGCGTCTGCTACTGCCCGAACAAGTGACATGCCAAATCGGCGCTCAATCGCTTTTATATGGATTACGTTTTATTCGATAGCGTTCCTCCTTCTTCTCCTTACGATGCCCGCGACCAGCCACTCAAACAATTGGTCCGGAATTGCTCCCGCATTCGCTGTCCTGATGTTTGGGGCGTGTCGCCTTGCGACTGCTGGAGCAAAGTATTCCGTCACGTATATTTACGGGTGTGGCACATCGTTAATGTTTGCTCTTCGTTTCATCTCCATAGGCCGTTTTTCTCTGTGGTTGCAATACCAAGCTCCATCGACAGCCATGCTGCTGGTGATATGGAGTGCAATTTGTTTGGTATTGGGTGCGTCCGCGACGGCGATTGCATATCTTGCCCACCATGTCAATGAAGCGGTTGATTAACTTTGTGACAGTCTGCCGACGGCTACAAAGAAACCGCGAATGCGAGTAAACTTCACGAACGAGAATGAATCACGCAGCCTGCTGTTACATTGAACGTTCATGGAGTCATTGTTTGTTATGTGTACGCGGATCTTGTGGAATACCAACACGGTGGCGACATCTGTCGGCCGAACAATGGATTGGGCGGAATCGACAGAACCAAGGATTTATATCCTTCCTAAAGGTCTCGCGAGAGATGGTGGGCGTGTCGGACCTGTGAACGTCATTGCGGAGAATCCAGCCAAGTGGACTTCGAAGTATGGGTCGGTCGTGGTTTCGGCTTACGGGCTTGCTTCCGTTGATGGAATCAACGAAGTCGGCTTGGGAATGCATCTCTTGTTTCTCACCGCGACTGATTTTGGGCCACGCGATCCAGAGAAAGCGGGAGTTCACGCAGGGCTTTGGGGACAGTATTTGCTCGACAACGCATCCACCGTGGAAGAGGCATTGAAGCTGCATGAACAGATTCAACCGGTCATGGTCGAGCATGGCGGGTTCAAGACGTCCTTGCATCTTGCGATTGAAGACGCAACGGGGGACTCGGCCATCATCGAATACGCTGCCGGTGAACTGAAGATCTACCATGGGCCGGAACATCGAGTGATGACCAATGACCCGCCGTACGATGAGCAGTTACGCCAACTGGAAAAGTGGAATTTCAAGGACGCAACACGCGAGACGCCGTTACCAGGAAACGTGAATCCAATTGATCGGTTTGTGCGGGCGAACTATTTCCTGCAAACGCTTCGAGAGCCCCAGGACGAACGGGCCGCGATCGCGACTGTGTTTTCCATCGCTCGGAATGCTTCAGTTCCTTTCAACGCGCCTTACAAGAGAGTCGGAACGATCTATGATACCGAGTATCGTACGGTCACCAATCTGAATGGCCGGCGGTACTTCTTTGAGTTGACCACGAGTCCGAACGTCATTTGGGTCGATCTCGCGAAGGTAGATCTGTCAGCAGGCTCAGATGTGCAAGTTCTTGATCCCGATAACATCGAACTATCAGGAAGTGTCAGCCAGAGATTTGAAAAAGCCGCACAACCGTTCTAGTGAGCGGACTAGGATAGTGCAGCGGTCCCTATATTTCACACTGAATGGCAGCTAGCAGGGAACTGCTAGTGTGAGGACGAGTGAGTTCAACTGTGATGGAGAGAGTTTGGTGAAATTGAAACCGATTGCAGTTATCGCTGTTGCCTTTGGGGCGTTTGCGACATTGGGGGTTGCGGAGGAGGATTACACAAGTCCGACGCGTCCTGCGAATACCGTGTCGAACAGCAAACCGTCCGTATGGCTGGCTGCGAATGACTTGTCGATTGCAACAGGCAAGCCATCGCTTGTGCCAATGTCGAAGGGGTCGGTCCATATTCCGATTTGGTCGATGTCCGGGGGAACCGTTGGGCAGTCTGTCGCCGGTCTTGTCGGAGAACTTCCTGATGACTGTGCCGCCGTGAAGGTTGAAATCGTTGTCACCACAACCGATGCCTCGACCAGCAGTCGATTCGAGGACGTTTACCGCGTTCACCTGTCGCAGATGGTCGAGAATGCGTCGTTCACGTCTCAGTACTATCGAGGCCGGCCGGTGCGGACGAAACTTCCAGATGCTCCGTTTCAGACTCGGACGATCCTATTAGACCCCTATTACGAGGTTGTTCCGAATGCACCTCTTGCGATCCGTATTCAGCGGGAGCCTGGCGATCCAGCGGATACTTTTATTCGTCCGACCGGCTTAGCATTGGTTAAAGTCACTCCGGTCGCCAAGGTTAAAAAGTCTCATGTGGTGCAAGATGTGAATGGCTATAATTCTTGGCCAATGATGCAGGCTATTGGTAAGAAACTCGTCTGTACTTACAGTCGCGGTGCGAAGCACACCATTAGTGAAGACGCCCGCGCAACTTATGCCCGAACTTCCACTGATGGTGGGAAAACTTGGACGCCAGAAACGGTCGTCGCCGATACGCCGAATTACGGTGAAGTTCCAGTCGGAAAAGGGCTCGACTCCGATGGGGCGATGTTGCTTTGGGTGCGACGAGTGGGGCCGGATTGGCAGCACGACTTGTATCGGACCACTGACGGTGTGACATTCACTCTCGTAGCGACGCCGAAATTTGAAGTCCAGCCCATTCAAATTACCGATGTCTTTGCTGTTCCCGAGGTCGGTCTGATGTGTCTCTGGTTCGGTGGAAGCTATAGCGGTAAACGGCCGAACGCGTGGGGAACGTTGACAAGTCGCGACAACGGAACGACTTGGACGCAGAATACGGTCGAGTCGGATTTGGCCAGATCGCAATGGCCAACCGAGCCGTCTGCAGCCTATCTCGGCGATGGCCGAATCATTGCAGTTGCTCGGACTGAGTTAGGCGATATTTCGACGGTGCGATCTCAATTTCAATTGGAATCCACAGACTATGGAGTCACATGGACACGTTCGCAAACCAACATCACAGATGTCGCCGCCTCGACACCGAGTCTCGTCTACGATACAGAAACCGGACTCTTGAGCAACTATTACTATCATCGCGGCGAAGGTGTTCTTCGTCGTCGTGTTGTCGATCCCCAAAAGATTCTCGGTCATCCGCTCGATTGGCCAGATGCCGAAGCGGTGGCGGTTGGTAGTCGAGTGAAGTTCGATGCTGGCAACGTCAACGCAACCAAAATTGGTGACACTCACTACCTCTCGTTTTACTCTGGCAAAGAACCTAACACGGCCGTCCTCGTTTCAGAGATCCCCGCGCCAACACCTGCCGCGTCTGATCGGTGATGCCAAGTGGTGCAGATTTTGAGGAGCGGTCTGATGCAGATTACCTATCATGTCGCGGCGAGTGAGGATTTGTTGATTGCACGTCCCGATGGCGATGTCACTTGGCTCGAACAGGCAGACATCAATCTGGAGGAAACCGGCATAACGGAGTTCATGGCCGAAATTGACGGGATCGCAATGGGCCGCAAGACCTACGACTTCGTCTTTGATTTTGGTGCTTGGCCTTACGGAGCCGCTCCCGCGTGGGTTTGTACGAGCAAACCTCTGGACCGACTTCCCAACGCCAATCTGCATGCCACCAGTTCAGTGACAGAACTCATCAATGCTGCGACGAGTTATGGTGTGAAGCATATGTGGTTGCTCGGCGGTGGTCAGTTGGCGTCTGCGTTCCTGGATCGAGGACTAATCACCACAATTTGCGTAACACAACTTCCAGTCAAACTGGGAAACGGCATCCCGCTGTTCTCCGATCACATGCTCCTTGAAATTCCGCATCAATCAAAGACTGTCGAATCAAAAAACGGCTTCAAGACGATCACAGTCCGCTTTTAGGTACTAACGACAGCATTGATGCATATCAGCTGGGTTAGACCCGGTGTCGTTTGAGTATGGTGATTTTCGCTGCATATTCATTGGATATTAACTGTTCCTGCACACGTTACACATTCCAAACTCGCTCTCGCCCGGTGACTTGCAGAGGTTTAATGCCTCATACTGCGACGCAAGCTAGTTGTACAACCTAGCGTTTATGATATCGGTTCTCTAGCAGTAAGGAGAATTGTAAATTTCGGGGGCGGACCCGAGGTTAAAGATGACATTGTAGGTGCATCTCGGTATGCTATGCCGGTGTTGGTCGGGCCATGCCAGCTGGAGATGGCATATCTTTAAATGTTCAATCTTCGGCTGTTCGGATTTTTAGTCGGATATGCTTGATTGCACTGTGTTTGCGGTCAGCTAGTTCAATGCATTTTACTTTTGCTGGAGCCCGAGATGATAAGGAAGCTTAGTGCGCTGATATTCTGCAGTATGACGCTGCTATTGACCGAACTGAATCATGCGCAAGAATTGCTGCCGTTCCCGCCAACACCTTCGGCATCTGTTGCTGGTCCTACGATGCAGGAATCGGTGTACAAGAAACGTGTGGAACCACGCCGACTTCCAGCGGATGCACCAAATATCTTGATCATTTTAATCGATGATGTTGGACCAGGAACCCCCGATACCTACGGAGGTGAAATCCATACCCCGAATCTCTCGCGAGTTGCAAACGCGGGGATTTCCTACAATCGTTTTCATTCGACGGCAATGTGTTCTCCGACGCGGGCATCATTACTGACTGGCCGCAATCATACGCGAGTCGGCAACGGGCAGATCGCTGAACTAGCCAACGATTGGGATGGATTCAGCGGCACGATTCCTAAGTCGAGCGGCACATTGGCCGAGGTGCTTAAAGATTATGGATATAACACCGCGGCTTGGGGGAAGTGGCATAATACGCCAGCGGCACAAACAACATCGAAAGGCCCGTTTGATTATTGGCCAACAGGCTACGGCTTTGAGTACTTTTATGGATTCTTAGCGGGTGAGGCCTCGCAGTATGAACCGCATCTAGTTCGAAACACCACTAGCGTTGAGACTCCTGAAAAGCTTGACGACGGCAGCGAGTATCATTTGACGGGAGATATCGCCGACGATGCAATTCTGTGGCTCCGTGAACAACAGGCTTTTTCTCCGGATAAACCTTTCTTTATGTATTGGGCTACCGGAGCATCCCATGGTCCTCACCAGGTTCCGCAAGAGTGGGCTGATAAGTACAAAGGCAAGTTCGACGATGGCTGGGACAAGTATCGCGACCGGGTGTTTGCACGGGCCAAGAAACTTGGCTGGATTCCAGAGAACACCCAACTAACTTCACGTCCCGATTCGCTAGCCGCTTGGGACTCAATCCCCGAAGATCAAAAGCCGTTCCAACGCCGTCTGATGGAAGTGTTCGCTGGGTTTTCAGAACATGCCGACCATCATGCGGGGCGAATCATTGACGAGCTCGAACGGCTAGAGAAGCTTGACAATACGCTGGTCTTCTATATTTGGGGGGACAACGGCTCCAGTGCCGAAGGCCAACACGGTACGATCAGTGAATTGCTAGCTCAAAACGGCATTGCAACGAAAGTCGAAGACCATATTCGGGCTCTCAATCAGTTGGGTGGTCTCGACGTGCTAGGCACGGCAAAAACTGACAACATGTATCACGCTGGATGGGCATGGGCGGGGAGTACTCCTTACAAGAGTACAAAACTAGTCGCTGCGCACTTCGGCGGAACGCGTCAGCCGATGGCAGTGAGCTGGCCCAAAAAACTACGAGCTGACAAAACGCCACGACCTCAGTTTCATCACGTCGTCGATATCGCACCGACGATTTACGAAATCCTAGATATCACCCCGCCTCGTGAGATCAACGGTGTACCTCAGGATCCGATTGACGGAATCAGCTTGCGATACACTTTCAGCGACCCCGAAGCGGAAGGTCAGCGGAAAACGCAGTTTTTCGACATTATGGGGAGCCGAGCAATTTACCACGATGGTTGGATCGCTAGCACGTTTGGCCCCCGTACGCCTTGGACGCCCGGCTCGCCGGACCTGTCGGTGTGGGACCCACGTGACGACACTTGGGAACTCTACAACTTAGAAGAGGACTGGAGTCAAGCCAACGACTTGGCAGCGAAGATGCCTGAGAAGGTTCGGGATATGAAAGAATTGTTCTTGATCGAATCGACAAAGAACAAAAACTTGCCAATTGGTGGAGGTCTCTGGGTGCCGGTGCTGCATCCCGAAGACAAACCCGCTCCTCCATATACCAAATGGACTTTTAGTGGTGCCATCACCCGAATGCCGGAATTCGCCGCTCCAGCGCTCGGGGCCCGACCGAATACTGTGACTATCGAAGCCATCGTGCCTGAGAAAGCGAACGGTGTGCTCTACGCTTTGGGTGGTTTCTCTGGTGGGCTGACATGCTACCTAGATGACGGCTACCTCTGCTATGAGTACAACTTATTCGAGATCGAACGCACGAAGTTCCGATCAAAGGAACGAGTGCCCGCCGGGGAAGTTCAGTTTGAAGTCGTCAGCAAGTTCAGGCTCGTCAAGCCAAACCTTGTCGGCGAGATTACATTGAAAGTGAACGGTGAAAAAGTCGCTGGCGGTCAGGTGCCTCGCTCAGCTCCGCTAACGTTCACAGCGAATGACTGCCTCGACTTAGGTAGCGACCTCGGCTCCCCCGTCTCTGAATTCTATTATGACCAAAAACCCTTCAAGTTCACAGGCACACTGAAGACAACGAAGGTTTCCTACGATGACTAAAGGCCCGAGCAAGTGGGCTGGGTTTACGAAGCATAGCCCAGCCCACTTGCGTGTGGGATGGTATCGAAAGGGCGTGCCCTAGCAAACTGACCTAGATCAATGTGTGAACAGGAATTGTTTTGAGTTGAGCAATGCCCATAGGATGTCTTCGTAGCACTCTTTGGGGGTCGGCGATTCGTCGAGGTAGTTCTTCGCGGCGGTGATTTCCGCTGCGGTGGGTTGGCGGCAGAGCGTGGCGAGATATAACTCCGTCACGATTTCTTCCGGCGGTTTTTCGGACTTGAGAAGTTCGGCGATGCGGCCGTCTTTCGCGGCGATTTTGTCGGCTAGGATGTCGCCGTTGAGAGTGTGCAATGCCTGAGCCAAGTTCTCGTCGGGCATGCGTTCGCACTCGCAGACTGTCGCTCGGCGGGGTTTGGCGAATGTGGTGAGGAAGTAGTTCGGGTATTCGGCATCGGGGAGTTCGATCGCGCGTGTGCCGGGGGGCAAGCTTTTGAACTTGGTGCTACTGCCGGTGGCGATATCGATCGCGTCCAAGAGGGGTTCGGCGGGAAGTCGACGGACTTGGTAGTGACTGTAGAACCGTTCGTCTGCGGCATTTTGAGGTGTTGGTTCGCTGCTCAGTTGGTACAGCCGACTCGTCATGATTGTCCGCATCAGTTGCTTGATATCGAAACCGTCATCCACGAACTTCTTCGCCAATGCATCGAGTATTTCGGGATTGGTGGGGGGATTGGTTTCTCGTAAATCATCGACGGGATCGACCAGACCACGACCAAGCAGATACGACACATACCGATTGACAACCGCCTTGCTAAAATAGTCGTTCTCTGGCGAAGTCATCCACTCAGCCAACGGAATTCGCAGATCCAAATCGTGCGTGACTGGTTCGCCTTGCAGTGGGGTTGGTTCCATGACCTGACCGGTGCGGGGATGTCGGACGCTGCCAGAAGACTTGACCAGAACGATGGATTCGCGACCGAATAGCCCGAAATCCTCGCTGTTCTTTGTGCCCACGCGGGAGAAGAACGCCGCGAATCCGTAGTAGTCGGCTTGGCTGAAACTTTCGAACGGGTGGTGATGACATTTCGCACATTGCAACCGCACGCCAAGGAACAATTGAGCCGTCGATTCGGCCAAATCGGTGGAAGTCCGATTGATACGGAAGTAGTTCGCCGGTCCATTGGAATAGATCGACCCCTTCGCTGTGACCAACTCTTTTACAAATTCGTTGAACGGTTTGTTTGTGCGGAAGCCGGCCTTCAACCAGTTGTGCAACGCCCACATGCCTTGTTCGCCGACGGTCCGGCTGCTGTTGCGGATCAGGTCGGACCATTTCAATGTCCAATAGGCGGCATACTGGTCGTTGTGGATATCGAGAGTCGGGTCGCCGGTGAGCCCCAGCAACCGATCGACCAATTGCGTGCGTTTGTCGGGATCAGTCGATTCCAAGAACGCTTTGGTTTCTTCGAGCGTGGGAACCGAGCCGATGGCATCCAGGTATGCCCGCCGCAGAAATGTTGCGTCATCGCAGAGCGGGGAGGGTTGCAAACCGAGTTCTTCAAATTTGGCGGCCGCGAGTTCGTCGATGAAGTTTTGATTCTGCCAATCTTTCAGCTCGAACGACTCCGTGTATGGCACCACAAACATTGACAGAGCGGCTCGGCGTTCGAATCGCACCATGATGGGGCCTTGTCCACGTCCGGCGGCTGTGACGATTCCGTCATCGGAAACGCTGGCCACGGCATCGTCGAGTGTGTCGAACTTGGACCAATGTGTGACGTCTCGTGTCGTGCCGTCGCTGTAAGTGGCCACCACGCGAAGTTGCTGTTGATCACCAATCGAAGCCACTCGGCGATCCGGCAAGACCCGAATTTCCGTCACTTTGGCGGCGTCTTTGATCGGAGCGGCCGCGCCACCACGCAACCATTCCGCCAGGATTTGGTAATCGATGGAGTTCTTCTTCAGTCGTTGCCCACCGCCGTGAGGGACATGCATTGTTGGCTTGAGCAGAAACAAACTTCGTTCGGGGTCGAGCAGATTCGTGCGACGACTTTGACGATCCCGCACGATGCTGTTCCAGTCCATTTGCGGATTGAATCCAAACACTGAGAGCACAAATCCGCCTTTGCCGTATTGGCTCGCGTGGCAAGCTCCCATGTTGCAGCCGGCTTTGCTGAGGACCGGTCGAACGTCGTGGTCAAACGCCACGGTCGCCAACTCCGCAACGTTGTTGACGGTGACGGGGATCGAAACGGTTTCGTTGTCGGCTGTGATTGTTATGGTCGCTGTCCCATTGCTATGGGCGAGCAGACGACCGGTGTCGTCGACGGTCACGATGGTATCGTCCGACGATGCATAACTCACTTGATGCGTTCGATCGGATGCCCGCATCGCCGAGCCTTCCGAGCGTACGAGCAGTTGTGTCCGCGCGAAATTTCCATCAAGCGTGACTTCCGCCGGGTTCACGATCAAACCCGCATGTGCTTTTGTCGTTCCGAGAAGCGAAACCGCTGCGATTAGCAAGCAGGCGAGGCTGCGAATCGAATCGGTGATGTTGCTGGCCATGTCACGAACCTCCTAGGCGGGGTGTCCGGTCGGGACGGTTGAGGGAGGAAATCGGCAAGTGATTCAAAGTCTCATTATGTCAGGCGTGACCGTCCGATTCCATAGATAAACGATTTTTGATATCGAAGATTTTTCGTATCACGAAGTGTTGATTTGTCTTCGGTGCTTTCAGTAAACTAGAGCAATGATGATGGATAATTCCGTTATCCACCTGCCTTCCTGCCATCCACATTCTCGACCTACCTGGAGCATCTCCGATGCTAAACTTTCTCACCCGTACGATGTCGGATTGTGAACGTCAAAGCCGTCGAAGTTTCTTGCAAGTCGGTTCGTTGGCGGGGTTGGGGTTGTCGTTGCCGTCGTGGATGGCGGCTCGAGCGATGGCGTCGGAATCGACCAAGCCGACCACGAACTGTATTCTCGTGTGGACACGTGGGGGAACCAGCCACCACGACACATTCGATCCGAAACCTGAAGCTCCGGTGAGTGTGAAGGGAGAGTTCAGTGCGATTTCGACGGCCGTTCCCGGCGTGCAATTCACAGAGATCGTGCCGAACATGGCGAAGGAACTGCACCGCTTCGCGTTGCTGCGGAGTTGGAACCCGCAGAACGGCAGCCACGGAATGGCCGATCAATTTGTGATGTCCGGCCGGAAGTTCAATGCGGCTGTGGCGTATCCGACGTATGGATCGGTCGTGAGTCACCAGCATGGTTTTCAGTCGGCGTTGCCTCCGTTTGTGCAACTGGGGGAGCAAGTCGACAACCGCTTTGGTGGCGGGACTCCCGGGATTCTCGGTTTGGAACACAGCCCGTTTACGATGAATGCCGACCCGAACGCCAAAGCGTTCACCGTGCGAGATATCACGCCGCCCAATGGTATGTCGATGGACCGTGTCGAACGCCGCAAGCGAATGCTGGCCCAAGTTGACGATCTCCAACGACAAACGGATGTGCAACCGTCCGCATTCGCCGCTCTCGACGAACATTACAAAGCCGCGTTAAATATGATTACGGCTCCAGAAACCAAACGAGCCTTTGACATTCAAAGTGAAACCGATTCACTTCGCGATGCCTACGGTCGGCATCGGTTTGGTCAAAGTTGTCTTTTGGCTCGCCGATTGATCGAATCCGGCGTGCGGTTTGTGACGGTGACCGATGGCGGTTGGGATACCCACCAAAACAACTTCAAATCCCTGAAAACCAATCGCATTCCTCCCGTCGATCAAGCCCTGCCACAATTGTTGGCCGACTTGGAAGAACGCGGGTTGTTGGATACGACATTAGTGCTGTGGCTGACCGATTTCGGTCGCACGCCGAAGATCAATTCGGCCAGCGGTCGCGATCACTGGGCGAGTTCGGGGTTTGCCATCATGGCGGGGGCCGGTATCCCCGGTGGTTCGGTGCTTGGTGCGACGGACGACGAAGGCGGTCGCCCGATCCGCAATGAATACACCACCGCCGACATCGCCGCCACGATTTACCACAAACTCGGCATTCCTACCGATCTGATTGTGCAAAGTCCCGACGGGCGTCCCGTGCGGCTCATCGAAGGCGAACCAATCCGCGAATGGACTTGATCGGCACCCAACGCGATTGCGATTGACGATTTCCTCAATTGACCGAAGCCTGACGACCATGAATCGAATGCGTTACCTCCTATCACTGTTGATGGTTTTCGTGGGGAGTGTTGGCCCGGTTCTTGCGCAGACCTCGTATCCGATGTTGATGAGCATCGAACCGGTGGCGGTGCAGGCGGGTGAGGTTTCGGAAGTTGCGGTCAACTCGCGTTACAGCATGCACGGCAGCACGACCGTTTTCGTCAGCGGGGAAGGGGTGACGGCGGAAGTCATTACCGATATGACCTTCCCGCCAGACAAAGACCCGCCGAAGCTTCAGAAGATCAATCTGCGAATAACTGCATCCGAAGATGCCCAACTGGGCGTTCGGGATTTACGGTTGCTCACGCCACGGGGCACCAGCACACTCGGGCAGTTGGTCGTGGTTCGCGATCCCGTCGTCTACGAAATCGCCAAGAACAACACAGCTGCGGAGGCTCAAGAAGTCACGTTGCCCGCGACAATTTGTGGGCGAATCGAGCGAGCCGAGGATGTCGATTTCTTCCGTTTTACCGGCAAAGCGGGGGCAAGGTTGGTCTTCCATGTGCGGTGTATGCGGTTGCAGGATCGAATCCACGATCTGCAAAAACATGCGGATCCGTTGATTGCCCTTCGCAACGCAAGTGGCACAACGATCGCCGTCGTCGATAACCACTTCGCCGCTGATCCGCTAATGTCTGTCGAGTTGCCGCAGGATGGGGAATACCTCCTGGAAGTTCGCGATGTCCGTTACCAAGGCAATACGTATTGGCAGTATGCGATTGAAGTCCACGACCGCCCATTCGTGCAAACGTTGTTTCCGTTGGGGGTGGCGGCCGGGCAAACGGGAACTGTTCAACCGGCAGGTGTCAATCTTCCAGGCGATCAAACTGCCACCGTCGCCGCACCCGCCGCCGTGGGCACACAGGTGATGGAGTTACCGCTTCAATTCGGTGACCAACCGACCAATCCGGTGCCAGTCGTGATCAGCGATTTGCCGCTGATCACCGAGTCGACCGACGAGAACAACACGCCGGAATCCGCCATGCCCGTGTCGATTCCTGGTGGAATCAACGGACGAATCAGCACCGATGCGGACATCGACTGCTACCGATTCACCGCCAAGAAGGGCGAACGATTCAGCTTTGAAGTTTTGGCGAGAGAGTTCCAGTCGGAACTCGATTCCAACTTGCGAATCCTGAATGCCGATGGCAAGCGGTTGACGGAGAACGACGACCTCCGCCGGTTCCGCCGAACGTATGCCGACTCAGGCGTTGAAAACTGGGCGGCTCCCGCGGACGGCGACTACATCATTGAAATTCGCGATTTGCATCTGCGAGGCGGGGACACGTTCCCGTACTTTATTAAGGTCACGCGAGCCGAGCCGACATTCGACTTGTATTTGGATACCGATAAGACTCAAGTTTTCCCAGGCAGTTGCGGCGTCGTGTTTGTAAATGTCGTTCGGAAGAACGGTTTTCAAGACGCAATTGATTTAGCCGTCGACGACATGCCAACGGGCATGATCGCTCACTGCGGCCGAATTCTTCCGGGGCGGGATTCCGGATGTATCGTGTTCCAGGCCCATGAAACTGCGGAACCGGAAATGGCGAATGTCCGGATCACAGGCTCGGCGATTGTGGGCGACGACGAGGAAAAAATCACGCGTGTGGCAGCTCCGTATCAGGAGACGTATCAACCGGGCGGTGGACGCGGTCAATGGCCGGTGAATTGGCATACCGTGGCTGTTGGCGTGGCGGCCGATGTACCACGTGTCACGCTTTCGACTTACGATATCTCGCTCAAGCCCGGTGAGTCGAAACGAATCGAAGTCACGCTCGAACGAGCCGAAGGGTTCGATAAGAACGTCCAACTCGATTTGCAATTTCGGCATCTTAGTCGGACTTACGCCGATCCATTGCCGAAGGGGGTGAGTATCGACACCAAGAACAGTCAGACGCTGCTCACCGCCGGCGCGACCAAAGGGCATATCACCCTCACGTGTGCGGCTGACAGTTCACCAGTCGAGAAACAGCAAGCGGTCGTAATGGCTAACGTCTCTCTCAATTTCGTGATGAAAGCCACCTATGCTAGCGAGCCGTTGTTCGTGACAGTTTCGGCTGAATAGCAGTTCTTGATGTGAGGCTGCCATCAAAACAGTGTCTTCCGCTCGTGGCTTGATGTGAATATCGTGGACTGATGAACCACCGATTCAATCTCGACTTCTATCGGTCACGATCATGAACGAATCTCAATCCCGAGTGTTCGGCGCTTTTCTAGGCGTTTTGCTTGCTGTGGGATTGGGTTACACGATTGCCCACGACCAAGCCGATGCCGTGGCGAAACGCAATCCTAACAAAATGGTTAGCCAGTCGTTCTACTTGGCTTCCTTAAGCGGCACGCTGATTGCGAGTGTGGTGATCTGTGGGATAGCGGGGGCGACTGGCAAACTCGCTCCCGCAATTACTGTGGCAGGTCTAGGAGTGCTGATCACACTGACTCCATTTGTCTTGCTTGTTCTGACAAGCACCTACCTGAAGTTTAGGGGAATCGACTTGTCGAACGGCGACCAAGTTCGGTTTCTGTTCGCAGAACTCTGGACATTGACTGGACCGTTGGCAGCGACGCTTCCGGTTGCGGTTGTTGCTTCTCTCATTTCCGGCTTGGTGAAGCGACGAACCAACTCGATCCACTAGACCATGTCTAGTTTTAATTTAGCGGGTGGCGCAATATGTTCTGTGGGAAAAACCCATCCTAAAACGCTACACATACGGTAAACACGCCCTAAAACTACGTCGGCACGCGAACCATACGACTGCCGGGGAGTCGGCGGATGAAGCGTTTCATCTCCAATACCGTCAGCGTGGCCAAAACGCGAGAGGGTTCGATGTCGGCGGAACGCAGGATAATGTCGATCGGTTGCGGGTCGGTACTCACGAGGTTGAGGACCATTCTTTCTTGATCGGAAAGGGAAAGTTCTCGCGGGCTGAGCACGGTTTCGTTGTTCTCACGGGGAGCCGGTTCAGGGAGTGGACCGAGGGCTTCCAGTACATCATCGGCATGCCGGACGAGTGTGGCACCTTCGCGGATCAAATCGTGACAACCTTCGCTGGCCAAACTGTGCACCGGACCGGGTAACGCCATCACGGCTCGTCCTTGTTCCATGGCATGTCTTGCTGTGTGTAACGCGCCGCTGTTGCGAGACGCTTCGATAATCAAAACGCCTTGAGATAGCCCGCTGATAATCCGATTGCGTTGCGGGAACAGTCCCGGAGTAGGAGCTTGATCGAAGGGCATTTCCGTGACGACGGAACCGCTTCGCGAAATGCGTTCTGCGAGGTCGGCATGTTCCGGCGGATAAATCGTGCCATGCCCCGTCGCGGTGACGGCGATCGTGCGTCCGCCCACTGACAACGCTCCTTCATGGGCGGCTCCATCGATCCCGCGAGCCAATCCACTGACGACGGTCATTCCCGCTCGCGCAAGCATCTGACCAAACCGCTCGGCCTGCGTGCGACCATAATGGGTGCATTTCCGGGAACCGACGATTCCCACCGCCAATCGATCTGCTGGCGTCAGTTCACCCCGACAGTAGAGCAGGGTCGGCGGGTCTGGAATTTCTTCCAATAGCGGCGGGTACTCCGGTTGGTTTCGGAGGACGAGTTGCAACCCCCGTTCCCGGCAGCGATCCAGTTCCCGTTGGGCAGTGACCGGGTCTTGCTCATTTTCGATTGCGGCGGCTAGTTTTGTGCCGATTCCCGGCACTTTCCGCAATTCCTGACGCGACGCAGCCAACGCATTTGCGGGAGTCTCGAAGCGATGCAACAACGCCTGTCGCATTCGCGGACCAATACCGGGAATCAAGTTGAGTTGGATCGCGTTGAGAATGTCGGAGTCCATCTTGGTCCGCTCCGGCGAGAATTCGGTTCAAACCGGGAGCACCGCTCGCACGTCATCTGGGTTCACATCCGTGACCACACGGACTTCGCCAATCCGAGTTGGCAAGACAAATCGCAATTTCCCGCTAACGTTCTTTTTGTCCAACTTCATTCGGTCGAGTACATCGTCGGCGGTGAATTCGACTGACTCTGGCAGTTCCGTTGGAAGCGACAAGGCATTCAACAGTTTCTGCTGCCGTTCGGTGACGGTGGAGTCGACCATGCCCAAACGCTCGGCGAGTTGGCTGGCGTGGATCATGCCAATCGACACCGCTTCGCCATGCAACAATGCACCGTATTGGGTAAGGGCTTCGTAGGCGTGAGCGAACGTGTGGCCGTAGTTCAAGATGGCCCGTCGACCGGTGGTTTCAAACTCGTCTTCCTCGACGACATCAGCCTTGTGGCGGCAACTTCGTCGGATGACTTCCCGGAGGACATCCATATCACGATTGTTCAGTCCATCGACGGATTTCTCCAAGTAAGCAAACATCTCGTCGTCTAAGATGACTCCATATTTGACGACTTCCGCCAAGCCTGCACGGTATTCGCGGTCGGGCAGGGTGTTGAGGGTGGCCGTGTCGATCACCACTCCCAACGGCTGATGAAATTGCCCGATGAGATTCTTGCCCTTTTTGTGGTTGATGCCGACCTTGCCACCAATCGAACTGTCTACCTGGGCGAGTAACGTTGTTGGAACTTGGATGACGGGCACGCCGCGTGTGTAAGTGGACGCCACAAACCCGGCTGCATCACCCACCACACCGCCACCAACCGCCAAAATGACGACTTGGCGACCGGCTTTCATTTCGACAAGTTCATCGTAAATCTCGGAAACGGTTTCTAAGCATTTTGACTGCTCGCCCGCTTCCATCACGTGAAGTCCGCACTGCCAACCGTTGGCCTCCAGGCTCTTTCGCACATTGTTGGCGTGCGGATCAACCACGTTCTGGTCGGTGACGATCATCGCTTGCCGGCGACCGGGAGGCATATCAGCTCGGTCTTCGAACCAAGGCTCAATTCCCGCCCCGAGAGAGGCTAGAAAATCCGTGATGATGAACACATCATAACTTCGTGAGCCAAGATAAACCTGCACGCTGTTTTGCGCAACCGATGTCGTCATTTCATGTTCCTTGGAACTGTCGTGTTCACTGACTCCTTACGGAATCAACCTAAGCATCAGGATGCATTTCGAAGATCGCTTCGATTTCGACCGAGATGTTCGATGGCAACGATCCCATGCCGACTGCACTTCGGGCGGCTCGCCCCGCTTCGCCGAACACTTCTACCATCAATTCGCTGAAACCGTTGATGACTTGGGGGTGATTTTGGAATTCCGGAGCGGCGTTGACCATGCCCAGCACTTTCACGATGCGAGCGATTTTGTCCAAGCTGCCGAGTTGTGATTTCAACGTAGCCAACATGGCTAGTCCGGTTTGACGGGCCGCGGCTTTCCCGTGAGCTTCTTCGACTTCGAGACCGACTTTGCCGGTCATCATCGAGCCATCCGAATTCAGCGGGCCGTGTCCCGAAGCGTACAAAAGTGATCCTGTTTGCACGCACAGGCTGTAAACACCAGCTGGTTTCGGAGCGGGCGGAAGTTCCAATTTCAATTCTTCGATACGGGCGTCAGCACTCATCGTTGGTCTGTCTTTCTAGAGTCCATTACGGAACGGTTGTTCGAGCGTGGTGAATTTGCCGTCAAGGATAAGCACTTGGCGATGGAAAACCAATCGAAACTACAGAATTGAGTCAATCGTTAACGGACAATCACAGGTCGCCCATCCTTGCCACTTTACCGGGCGCATGTCTAGAATGAGATCCCGCACGTCTGTGTTGATCCTTTTAATTACGAAGGCCAATCTTAAATGGACCCGAGAAACAACAGCACGTTGATGATTTTCATCTTTGTGGCGGTGGCCATTTTCGGCTTGTTCTTTTTGGCTTTTCTGATTCTGTTTAGCCGGTATTTCAAGCTGTGGTTGCGTGCCTTCGTGACCAAAGCTCGGATTGGCCCGCTAAGTTTGGTGTCGATGTCGTTGCGGAAAGTCAATCCGCAGGTGGTTGTCGATGCGAAAATTATGGCCGTGCAAGCGGGTTTGTCGTCGATCAGCACGACTCAAATGGAAGCGCACTACCTCGCTGGCGGAAACGTGCAGCGGTTGGTGAAATCACTGATTGCTGCCCACCGTGCGAACATTCAGCTGGAATGGGAAACCGCCGCCGCCATCGATTTGGCCGGACGGAATGTGTTGGAAGCGGTGCAAACGAGTGTCGATCCAAAGGTCATTGACTGTCCCGATCCGCGTCGGCATGGTCGGAACACCTTGGATGGTGTCGCCCGGGACGGGATTCAGTTGAAAGCACGGGCTCGTGTGACGGTTCGCACGAACTTGTCACAGCTTATCGGTGGGGCGACCGAGGAAACCATTATCGCTCGTGTGGGGGAGGGGATCGTCTCCGCGATCGGCTCTTGTGAGAATCACCGCGAAGTGTTGGCCAATCCCATGATGATTGCCCGTCGCGTCTTGGATAAAGGGCTCGATTCCCAAACCGCGTACGAAATCGTTTCGATCGACATCGCGGATATCGATGTCGGTGACAACGTTGGTGCTCGTCTGCAAATGGACCAAGCGGAAGCCGACGTGCGGATTGCTCGGGCCAAAGCTGAAGAACGACGGGCGGCAGCGGTTGCTCAAGAACAGGAAATGAAAGCGCTCACCAAGGAAAACCAGGCCCATGTGGTTTTGGCGGAAGCGGATGTTCCACGGGCGATGGCGGACGCCTTCCGAGCCGGTTTCCTCCGAGCCGATCCCGATCAGAATGGCTCGGCCGACCATACCAATTGAGTCGTTTCCCTCTGTTTTTCGTAATCGGCATAGTTTGACTAGCCTGTTTGAATGGATCACACTCTGGAAATTCTTCGCGCGCCAGGAACCTCCGTGCTTGAGAACCCCGGATTCGCACCGTAGGATAATGCAAAGTCCGCTCGAAACATCACTGCTGGTCCAACCGGCGAATTATTATTCGAGATGAAAATTCCTCGTTGAGGCTGAATTCTAATGACCGAAACCAACACCATCGGCCTAAATACCGAACAACTTGACCTTGTCGTGCGGGGGCTGCGGTTCCTGCGAAGCAGCATTTTGCTTGAGCCGCGTTTTCCGTCCGACGACGTTCGGGCCGACCGCGAAACCAAGCTGCAGGAAGTCGAGTCCTTGATCGAACACTTCTCAAGCCGCGAAAAAGCCGTGCACGCTTGAACAAACACCGCGCCGAACGTCGCAAGAGGCTCGATTGGGCGTTCCCCTCAATAGGTGGATGGAGTCATGCGTTATCGGCATGTTTACGTTGAATCGGTCACGACGGTTGTACCACCGGAAGTGGTGACCTCGACCGATATTGAAGACCGGTTGGCACCGGTCTACGAGCGTCTTCGTCTTCCCGAAGGCCGACTCGAACTGATGTCCGGTATTCGGGAACGGCGGTTTTTTCCGCCGGGCACCCGTCCCGGTGAAATCAGCGCAGTCGCCGCTCAAAAGGCGATTGAGCAATCTGGGGTGGATCGGCGTCATTTGGGAGCCTTGATTCACGGCTCAGTTTGTCGGGACCAAATGGAGCCTGCGACCGCCAACGGCGTGCATCATCACGCGGGACTTCCACAGGCGTGCCAAGTGTTGGATGTCAGCAATGCGTGTCTTGGTTTGCTCAATGGCATGATTCTGCTGGCGAACATGATCGAACTCGGCCAAGTGCGGGCCGGTGTGGTGGTCGGAACCGAAATCGGTCGCCCGTTGGTCGAAGGCACGATTGATTCACTCCTTGCCGATCCGAATCTCTCCCGCAAACAATTGAAAGGTGAGTTCGCCTCGCTGACGATCGGGTCCGGTTCCGCCGCCATCGTGATGTGCGATGAACGTCTGACGCAAACTGGGAACCGCTTGGTCGGCGGACTCTACCGTGCCGACACCGCCAGTCACGAATTGTGTGCCGGTGGCGTGGAATCCGCGACACATGGCGACGACCGTCCCCGCATGCAAACCAACTCCGAAGCCTTGCTGCACGCCGGCGTCGGACTGGCGAAAGAGTTGTGGCCGTTTTTCCTCGGCACACTCGAATGGACCGCCGACGACATCGACAAAGTCTGCACGCACCAAGTCGGGCGGGCGCATCGAAAACTGTTGCTTGACGAACTCGGCATTCCGTTGGAGAAAGATTTCCCCACCGTCGAACGCTTCGGTAACACCGGCTCCACGGCACTTCCGATTGCTTGGGCCGAAGGTGTCCAAGCCGGCCATATCACGCAAGGCGATCGCCTCGCCCTCCTCGGCATCGGCAGTGGTTTGAACGCTTTGATGCTCGGCCTAGAGTGGAACGGCACGAAGTAGACTGAAACGCGACCTGGCATCGAGTTCGATGACGATTCGGAATAATACTGGGAACGCGTCGCTGTCTGCCAGCAATTACTTCCCCCCCGCACGTTTTCGTGTTTTCATCCAGCGTCTGAGTTGGCGGTGGAGTTGGGGGAGGTTGAGGCGGACGGAGTCGGTGGTGCGGCGGGGGCCGAAGGGGCGTTCGGCGAAACTGCCGAAGGGGTCGGCTAGCTCGACTTCTTTCTCGATGTTCCGTAGCCACGGTGCGACATCGATTCCCGATCCCGATGTCGATTCCAAATAGTTCTGAATTTCCTCACGGAGTGCCTCGAATGCGGCCGACGGTTGCCGATTGTTGCGGGCATCCTCGACCGCCGGTTCGACGAGTGCGAGCATCCGATTGACCGCTAGCGGTTTGACGAAACGTTCTTCAATGCGGTCCGTCAATGCCGGCAAATGCATGCCATGGAGTTTTTCCAAGCGTTGCAAACGTAGAACGTGTTGTTCGGCAGTTTCCTGATTGCGACGTGCAAAAACCGATTCCCACAGTCGAGCGACTTCTGGTTCGGCGTGGGCCGCCAGTTGCTCATGAGCAACAACAAACGGCGTGAGATTCCAAGCGTCGCGTTCGTAGGCCGCTTCCGCTCGTAGGAAATCCAAAAGACAATAGAATTTCTCGCCGTAATCGGACTGCGTGGTCGTTGAATTGTACTCGACGAACCGATCAATCCGGTCGACGAGCGTGCCGTAGATGAGTTCGAGATACTCAACCACTTGGTCCCGGTCGATCGTGCCGTCGTCCATGTCGTCAATCAGCTTCATCGGCCGCAACGGGTCGGCGGTTTCTTCGAGGTAGTCGAGGAACAAATCGACGCCGCTGTGGAGAATCGTCCGCACATTCCCGAGCGTCAGCATGCGGGCGTGGAACAGGTCGGCTCCGTATCGGCGAATAAAATCCTTAACGTCTTTCCAGAGCCCTGCGTCCGCCAAGCCTTCAACCGTGGACAGCCGCGTCGTCTGGCTGTGTTTTAGCCAAAGTCCGCTGTATTGCTGCACGATGACCGAAACAATCTCCACCAAAGCTGCGTTCCGTTGCTCGCGTGTTCGCTGTTGACGTCGAGGGTTTAAACCACGACGACGACGGTGACGAATTCGCGGCTGGTGCTGTTGTCGTTGGGATCGTCGCCGCCGCGATGATCGAGGTTGTTTGGTATTGAATTGCCAATTTGAGGACGAACGAATCACACTGTCGACGGAACTTCGCAATGCGATGCGGAAGAGTTGATCAAACTCCGTCACGGCTTGGCCCATCGGACGCGATGATCGCTCCATCCGAAACGCCGTCTGCAGAACCTGCCAAGTTTCACGCAACAATCCCAGCCCAGGGAGTTGCGCAAGCAAGAACCGGATCAAGGATTGCAAGCCCTGAACTTGGCGAATCAGTTCGGGGTCGCCGTCGTTGCTCAGCGGGACATACAACAGTGGTTTTCGCGACAGATGCTTGAGCAAACGTGGCAACGCTTGTTGCACCTGAGTCGGTTTGCGAGTGAGGATTCCGCGGTAAACCTCGAGGATGGCGGTTTCCTCGGCCGATCGTTTACGAGACTCGCCCAGCAGGTTGATGCCGACGGGAATGCAACTTCGTAGCGAACGTTCCGCACCTTGCAAACCGACTGCCGTCGTCATGATCGTTTGCACGAGGTAGAACTGCGTTTGCACCTGCTCGTCGTATTCGACGTTCGAATCCGGATCGCCCGAGGACGGCAGGATATCGAAGTCCCAGATGTTCGTCATCAACTTTTGCAAGCCGCGTTGCAAGCGGTTGACGTGTTGAATCCAACTCTGGACGTGATTTAACAACGCGTCCGATTCGTTACTGAGCGGTTCCGTGACGTTTCGCAATCGCTCTGCAACGGGTTGAGCGGCCATCTCCCACAGTTGTGCGAGTGTTTCGAGAAATCGCAGTCGTGGTTCAAGTTGGTCGGCGAGTTGCTCAATGGCGGTATCGCCGCTGCGGTTGCCTTCATCGACGGTGTCGCTGTCGAATCCGTCGTCCGCGCTGTCTTTGAAAACAACGTCATCGTAGGCGGCTCCGAAGAGTTCATCCTGTTCGTCGTCGTCATCGTCCCAATCGCCGGTTTCGTACGCATCGTCGAGCGATTCGTGCTCATCTGAGTCTTCGTCGATGTCGTCAGTGCTGCCGTAACCCAGAGCGTCACCGAGGCTCGGCGGTTGCCAGAGATGCTCGGCATTGGCTTCCAACAAGGCGAACAATCGCACGACCGTCGATAGGGAGCTGCTGTCGGAATTGGTGACGGCATCGTCGGTGACCAATCGCATCCAACGCACCAAGCGGACCGTGAGCGAATACGTGCCGGATTCCAGGCCGATGTCCTCGGTTTCGCTGAGCCATTGCATCAGCAATCCCAACGCAGCCACGCGGTCACTTCGTTCGAGCAGGGCATCTACGACGACGGCATACGCTTTCGAGGATTGGAAATCGTCCACGTGTTGTCGCCAGAACGAAATATCTCCCGCCTCTGCACCCGCCGTTTGCCATTCCGACAACGCCGCCGCAACGTGACGAGCGGAACTGACGGACTCCGCACCGGAGACGTCTGGCAAATCCTCGACGACCGTGGTGGCAAACCGGTCCCACCAGTCCGCCAGCCGGCCGAATCGCTGCGACAACTCCCGCCCAAGTTCCGAGTTTCCGCGGGCAGCGGACTCTGTCAGGGCGTGACTATGGGCGCGGAAAATGCGTTCCATCATTTCGATCAGCGATTCCGCTCGCATGTCGTGGAGCGAATCCTCGCGTGTATGAAACAACGGGAACTGTCCCTGAAAACCGAGGATATTCCACGGGTCGATCAGCGCACCGCATTCGATGCCTCGATGAAGCATGTCCTCGATCGAGCGAACGCATTCCACGGCCTTCGTCAATTCGCCGCGTTCACTGCGGAGATGCGTTTCGGTGATCAGGCACTGAATTTCGCACTCGAAACGAGCGGACGGAACCGGAATGGCCAATGCCTGTTTGCGGGCAGCCGAGTAGTATCCCATACGAGCGTAGAGTTGCCCGAGGTGTCGCGTTTGGACTTGTCGGGCTCCGTATTTCGCCAGTTCGATATTCAACCGCTGTCGCACATGACCAAACGGTTGCTGAGTCAAACGGGCCTCACGCTTCAATCGCTTTGCTCGCGCACCGCTGGCTTCTTGCAAAAGTCGTTCATAGAACGCATCTCGCTGACGAGCCACCTTCGGCAGCAATGACGTGAGTGTTGTGAGCGAATCGTGCATGCCCGGTCCGCTGCCGCTGATCGACGATGCCATTAACATCGTGCCGCACAGAACCGCTGAGGCATCGTGGAGGAGTTCGTCTCGTCCGATTCCGCGTTGGCGGCGAGCGGCGTCGGTCATCCAGGTGAGCAAGGCATCGAGAATGACTTTCCGCAGGACAAATCGTTTGAAGTAGCCTTTGCTGTCGATCAAATGCGGGTCCCATTCACCGAACATATAGTTCGTGCGTTTGTTAGCGGGGTGCAAGTGATCGTGAGCCCGTAGATCGAGAGCGATCTCATCTAACTGAGCCAAATCGAAAAACGACGATTGCTGAATGCTTGCAGGTGTTCGCTCGAAGAACTCCAACGTGCGTGTGATCAATTCCTCGTACGGTCCGAATGCCACGCCGGCATCACGGATGTAGAGCGGGGCCGGCCGGAAGCGTTCGTGCGGGTACGGCTGCATTTGCTGACCGTTTTCAAGCACGGCCAGCGGACGGTACCCGAGGTAGTCGTTCAATTGATCCAACGCACCTTGCACGATGCGTTCGGTCTCGTCCCAACTTGGCCCCTGCGACAAAACGGCCTCGAACATTCGCGTCAGCAGAAACGGGTGCGCGAAATCCTCGTCGGACAGGTGAAACAACAGGTCATGATGGAATTCTCGATACGTCGGCAGCAAACGATTGAGCGTCAAGTCGATGACGGCTTTTGCCTGCCCGACATCCTGAAAGGCTGCGTTCTGAGTCGGCGCATGCTCCAACGACGCCAGCAACGAATCTCGAAGTTCGTGTGGTCGCCACCCCGGCCCCAATTCGCGGCAGAGATCGTTGACTCCTCGCTGAAATTCCGCGTTCGCCTCACCTCGCGAGAAGTTCAAGTACCCCATTAAAGAGATGTTGGCCACCGGGGTTGTGTGACCGGCAGCCGCCTGTGAGGATTTCGTCTTCCGTTGCGCCATGTTTCAACCAAACGACCGAAAACCGACCGTGTTCTTGTCCAAAACTCAATTTGATAAGTGTCAAGTAGAACAACCAAGCCTCACTTTGGAAAGGCGAGAGTCCGCACCAATCGTGTTTGCTACCCGAACCGCATCCTTCCGCTCAACTTCGGCGTTCCAAATCGAGCAAATTCCCTCACCCCGTTTGTTCCTCATCGCGCACTTGGAGAGACTGATTCAATCTGCTTGATGCGCAAATAATGCCAAAAAATGCGGACATCCTACAAGGAATTCTCGAAAAATCGGTTTAGAGTGGGGAAAGTAGAAAGACTCCCGTCTTTCGACTACCAAGAATGCCTTAGGCCACGAAGGACATGATAGCATGTTGAACCTAACCGGTCGCGGAACAGCACACACCTGTGACGGCCTGAATCGTCGAGATTTTCTTCAGGTTGGAACGCTGGGTGTCACCGGCTTGACGCTCGCTGACTATCAGGCTGCCCAAGCTGCCGGTACGGTTGATGGTTCCAAAGACGACCGCGCTTGCATCATGATTTTCAACCTGGGGGCACCGAGTCAGCTCGACACGTTCGACATGAAACCGGATGCACCAGCCGAAATTCGCGGACCGTTCCAACCGACCTCAACTGCCGTTCCGGATTTGCATCTGTCCGAGATTCTACCACGACATGCGGAGATCGCCGATAAGATCTCGTTCGTCCGTTCGTGTCACCATCGTGGTGCGGCCGTTCATGATGCTGGTTGGCAAATGATGCAAACCGGTCGGTTGTTCACCGGAGGCGTCAACACGCCTCACATCGGCGGCACCGTGAGTTACCTTCGCGGACGAAAAACCGACTTACCGCCGTTCGTGGTCCTGCCGGAAACGATGGGGCGCGGCGGTGGAAACCTGCCCAACGGACAAAGCGGGGGATTTCTCGGTAAAGCTCATGATCCGTTCGCATTGATGGCGGATCCTTCCCAACCAAATTTCCAAGTGCCGGACTTACTCCCACCGAAGACATTGGGGGAAGCCCGGTTGACCCGTCGGCGGAAAATGCGGGACATTGTCGACGAAACCATCCGCAACTTCGAAGCCACCGAGAATGCTCAGTTGCTCGACGACAACTTCCACGCCGCCTTCCGCTTGATGACCAGCCCGCAAGCCCGAGACGCGTTCGATCTCTCTAAAGAACCGCAGTCGCTTCGGGAAAAATACGGAATGACGCGTTTCGGCCAGTGTTGTTTGCTTGCTCGGCGACTCATCGAAGCTGGCGTGCGATTCATCACGATTAACACTTTCCTCACCGTCTTCAATGAGTTGACCTGGGACATCCACGGCTCTAAGCCGTTCACCAGCATTGAAGGCATGAAGAACAACGTGGCTCCGATGTACGATCAAGCGTATGCGGCGTTGATCGAGGATCTTGTCGATCGTGGATTGCTGGAAAACACCTTGGTGTGCAATTTGGCCGAGTTCGGCCGGACGCCGAAAGTCAATCCGGCTGGCGGACGCGATCACTGGCCGCAGTGTTTCACCACATATTTCGCGGGCGGTGGCGTTCAGGGGGGACGCGTCGTTGGTGCGAGTGACCCCATCGGTGGCGTTCCCGCCGATCGGCCCTGTGAACCCGCCGACATCGCCGCAACGATCTATCACAGTCTAGGCTTCGATCTGGAATCCACTTTGCCCGGTCCCGCGGGTCGACCGTTTCCGCTTGTTGATTTCGGTCACAAGGAAATCCACGAATTGTTTTGACGGCAACGAGTACCAAACTCGCTACGGGGTCTCTGCCTTGGCTGGTTCTGTCGGTGTCTGATCGGGAGCTTTCGATTTCGTCTCGACGGTCGGTTTGGCGGCGGTGATCTCGAAAGAGTTCAAGAATCGTTCTCGAGACTTTGGGGGCAATCGTCTTCCCGAGGTTTCGGCAAGAATTTGCATATACACACGGTTGCCGACTTTGACGGCACGATAGGTAATTCGATCTTGTTTGGGGGCTTCACCAGCGGTTGCCACACACATCCGAGCCGGGAAGCCGTCGAACTCCGTTTCCGGATTTTCCGTCACCTCAACCTTGTCCAAGCTAGCATCCAGTTGGTCGGAAACAGCATGAAGTAGAACGGAAGCATCGACATCCTTGAGGAACTCGTCGGGAAACGTGCTAACGGTCACACCACAGGAAATATATCCATTATCGATTTCACAAAGTTTGCCGATGACCGAGATTTCCAGACCGTCGGCGTCAGCCGTTCGGGCGATGTCTTGCGGATCCGCCGGCAAATCGACTTTGTATTCGCCGGTTTTGTCAGTCACTGTCCGCCACTCCTCGGGAGCAGCGCAAGACGACAGTAACAACAGACAGGCAATGACACCGGCAGATCGACTATTCATCGGCAGAGAATCTTAGCTTGGTTTTTGTCTTGACGACTTGAGCGAGTGGTTCAAAAACTGTAACGGGCTTCAATCATGAACACAATGGGCACTCCGCGAACATTCGCCCTCGGTATCGGGATGCTGATCGCACTCAGCAGTGTACTCGATCCGATATCTCTGAACGCAGACGAAACAACGATCAACGCCCCTGAGGGCGGTTGGAGTTTCCGCAATCACGTGTTGCCGATTCTCTCGCGATACGGTTGCAACTCTGGAGCGTGTCACGGGGCGTTGGCGGGGAAGGGCGGTTTCAAGTTGTCGCTTCGCGGGTACGATCCCGACCGTGATCACTATGTGATTACTCGCCAAGCTCGCGGACGCCGTATCGCTCCGCGTGACCCAGGACGGAGTTTGCTCCTCGCGAAACCAACCGGTGCCATCCCGCACAAAGGTGGACTTCGGTTTGAACCGGACTCCTCGGATTATCGAATCCTTGCCGACTGGATCTCTGCCGGTGCACCAAGCCCAAAGGCCGACGATCCGCGATTGAAGAAACTCGAAGTTCTACCGAACCGAATCACACTCAAACCCCAAGACGAGCAACCGTTGACCGTGCGGGCTCACTATACCGATGGCCGTGTCGAAGACGTGACCCGCTGGGCCATGTTTACGTCGACCAACGAAGCCGTCTGCCGTGTCAATGACGAGGGAGTCGTCAATGTGGTCGGTTCGGGAGAAGGTGCAGTGACGGTTTGGTTCTCAAGCCAAATCTCAGTTGCTCGGATGACGGTTCCCTATGATCAGAACATCTCTGCGGAAGTCTATACAACAGCCGAACGCCACAATTTTATTGATGACCTGGTTCTGAAAAAACTGAAAGAACTCAATCTCAAACCGTCCCCACTAGCCGATGACGCAACATTTCTTCGTCGCGCCTATATTGACACGATTGGCACTTTGCCCACCGCTAACGAAACTCGTGATTTCCTGGCAGACACGAGCCCCGATAAACGCGATCGTTTGATTGACCATCTCCTGGCCCGTCCGGAGTTTAATGACTATTGGACTCTCAAGTGGTCTGACATTTTGTTGCTCAGCGGCACTAAGCTTCGGCCAAAAGCATTAGAAACATATTATCAGTGGATTCACTCGCACGTCGAACGGAATACACCCTGGGATGAGTTCGTTCGAGAAATTGTGACGGCTCAAGGATCGAGTTATGAGAACGGGGCGACGAATTTCTATTCGTTGCATCAAACTCCCGAGGATATGACAGAGAATGTCTCACAGGCGTTTCTTGGTCTGTCGATTGCGTGTGCGAAATGTCACAATCATCCTTTGGAGAAGTGGACGAATAACCAATACTATGCAATGGCGAATCTCTTTGCCCGAGTGCGAACCAAAGGTTGGGGCGGGGACTCACGCAATGGCGATGGCTTGCGGACGTTGTATGTCGCAACAAGTGGCGACTTAGTTCAGCCGCTCACCGGCAAACCCCAACCACCAACCCCACTCGATGGCGAACCGCTGCCGTTCGATGATCCAGGGGACCGACGCGAACAACTTGCCGACTGGCTAACTTCACCGGAGAACCCGTACTTCTCACGTTCGATTGCGAATCGAGTATGGGCGAACTTTATGAATGTCGGGCTGGTTGAGTCCGTTGATGACATGCGAAAGTCAAACCCTGCTAGCAACGAAGAGTTGCTTGACGCACTCGCGAACCATCTCGTCGAAAATGACTTTGATCTCAAATCGCTGATGCGAACTATCTTGCAGTCGGCGACCTATCAACGCAGTAGTCAGCCGCTACCGGAAAACGAGGACGAACAACGGTACTACAGTCGGTACTATCCGGAGCGAATGATGGCAGAGGTTCTGTTGGACGGCATCTCCCAGGTAACGTCCGTACCAACTCAGTTTAAAGAGATTGAGTTTCCCGGTGCCGATGTTCGCAAGACAGACTTTTACAAGCCCGGCACGCGTGCGATTGCCCTTTATGATTCGGCTGTGCGTTCCTATTTCCTAAAAACATTCGGCCGCAACCCGCGTGATATCACGTGTGAGTGTGAACGCAGCGAGGAACCTAGCATGGTCCAAGTCTTGCATCTTTCGAATGGGGATACAGTCAACGAGAAACTGCGAGCCAACGATAGCCGAGTCACTCAGTTGCTCAATGAGAAGAAGTCGTCTGATGAGATTGTCGAGACAGTCTATCTATCGGCTTTGTCTCGGCTGCCAACTGTTCGTGAACGAGAACAGCTGACCTCTTTGATCGAAGCGGCGCCGGAACAAGAGAAACGCACAGCGATTGAAGACTTGTTTTGGGCTGTTTTGACGAGTAAAGAATTCTTGTTTAGCCACTAACTTGTAGGCTGGGTTAGCGCAGCGTAACCCAGCTTTTGATTTCAACTCAACACGTGAAGTGCTGGGACTTGTCCCAGCCTACAAGTTCGCTAGTTGGACATCATATATGGATCCGTTGTTTTTGCTTGTCATACTGTCGATGTTTTCGGCTCCATTCATCGGGGCCTTGATTGGAATCGTCACAACAAAGCGGAATGAAAGAGTTGAGAAGCAGTAACGAGCAGTGGTGGGGTTTGTCATTGGTCTTACTGTTTCCGTTTTTGTTTTCTTCGGTCCATTGACGTTTTTAATGATGCAAGCCATTTGATACATACTTCACGCAAATGAAAGCTGGGACGAGTCCCAGCCTACAAGTCTGGTTTTAGACTCAGGCATACACTATGAGACTTTCACATATTCTATTGACTTTGAACTGCATACTAGCTTCGATCGTTCAAGCGGCGGATCCCGAACCGGACTATGCCAAGGATGTGGCGCCGATTCTGCGGAAGTATTGCACGGGATGTCACAACCAGGAAGACAAGGAAGGCGGATTGTCACTAGAGACGTTTGCCCAGATCAACGCCGGTGGCAAACACGGACCAGCATTGACCGCGGGAAGTGTGGACTCCAGTCGCATGATTGCCATGATGACTGGCAAAGCGAAGCCTGTTATGCCGCCAGATGGTTTGGATGTCCCTACGGAAGCGGAAATCGAGACTCTGAAATCGTGGGTCGAGTCAGGTGCGAAGGGACCAGAAGGCGCAGAACCGAGTCGTCGAACATTGCTCGTGCCGAAACTGACTCCGGCCAAAACGAGTCCGGCGATCACTGCGGTGGCTTGGTCGTCTGAGCATACGGTTGCGACGGGAACTTTTCAAAGAGTGAATATCATTCCCAGGAGTGGTAACGGGCAACCGCAACCACTCGAAATACCTCACGGGGCCGTCAACGATCTGGAATTTACTGCTGATGGCAAACAATTGCTCGTTGCGACCGGTGTCTCGGGACTTTATGGACAGGTTCTTCTTTTCGATACCAAAGATTGGTCCGTTGTTCAGGAGTTTCGAGGGCATCGTGATACGTTGTACGCGGCAACGCTAAGTCCCGATGGCTCGGTGCTTGCCACTGCGGGGTACGATCGGCAGATCATTCTGTGGGACGTGAAAACCGGTGAGCCGTTGCGAACGCTCGAAGGCCACAACGGGGCGGTTTACGACTTGGCATTTCACCCAGACGGCAAATTGCTTGCGAGTGCTAGTGGCGACGAAACTGGGAAGATTTGGGATGTTGCAAGTGGGCGTCGATTCGACACGCTCTCTCAACCGGAGGCCGAACAATACGTCATCGCGTTTCACCCGAACGGCAATCAGGTTGTTGCTGCGGGGGCTGACAATCGAATTCGCGTTTGGAGATTTGTCTCGCGAACGAAGCAGCGAATCAATCCACTTCTGCATGCTCGATTTGCTCATGAAGGAGCAGTCGTCGCGATGGCATTTTCGCCGGATGGCAAACGATTGCTGACGGCCTCGGAAGACCGAGTTGTCAAACTATGGGAAACAGACGGCTATACCGAGTTGCAAGCCTGGGAAGATCAGGCGGATGTCGTGCAAACGTTGGCATTCTCACCAGATGGTCGGCAGTTTGTGTTGGGGCTTATGGATGGCACATTGTCGACACGCACCGTCCCCACGATTGAGCCGAATTCACAGCCGAATGCCGCGAAGATTGAGGCTCGATTGGTCGAGTCTGCCGGTGAGACAAAGAAGGTCACGGAAGCAGAGCCGAACAATCAGCCAGGGACCGCCACGCCCGTTTCGGTTCCCGCCGAAATTCAAGGTGTGATCGAAGACGCCGGGGAAGTTGACCTATTTCGTTGGTCGGCAAAGGCGGGTGAGCAGTGGGTGATTGAAACGAACGCCGCCCGCTCCAAGTCGCCGCTCGATACAAAAATTGAAGTGCTCACCACGATTGGTGATCCGATCTTGCGAACGCAATTGCAAGCTGTTCGGGATTCTTATTTCACATTCCGTGGCAAGGACTCCAACACCAGCGACGACTTCCGCGTGCATAATTGGCAGGAAATGGAACTCGACGAATACTTCTTCTCGAATGGCGAGGTCAATCGGCTTTGGTTGTACCCTCGCGGGCCGGACTCGGGATTCAAAGTCTACCCTGGCCGGGGGAAACGATACACGTACTTTGATACGCCCGCTTTGTCGCATGCACTGGGCGAGCCGGGTTACATCGTGCGACCGATTCCTCCCACTGAGGAAGTCGTACCCAATGGGTTGCCGGTGTTTCCAATCTATTTCGAAAACGACGATGACGGCCAACGCAAACTCGGTGCGGATTCCAAACTGACCTTCACCGCTCCGGCAGATGGAGATTACTTGGTTCGCATTCAAGATGTTCGTGGGTTTGGAGGGGCGAACTATCAATACAAGCTCACCATTCGGCCTCGCCAACCCGATTTTCGAGTGCGATTGGTCGGAGCAAACCCCAAGGTCAATGCTGGGAGCGGCAAAGAGTTCCGGGTCGAAGCAACACGTCTAGACGATTTCAGCGGCCCGATTCAAGTGGACATTGCCAGCGTACCGCCGGGTTTCGAAGTGACGACGCCGTTGGTGATCGAAGCCGGTCAGGAGATTGCTTACGGTGTTGTGACCGCCAAAGCAGAGATGCCCGACAACGCCGAGACACCGGCCGACACGCCGCCTGCCATCAAAGTCACTGCATCTGCGGAGATCCATGGAGAGCGGATTACGAAAACCGTCAATAGCCTGGGGCAGTTGGAACGGGTCGACAAACCGAGTTTGCGACTTCAGTTGCTCCCCGCCGACCCGAATACGTCGTTCGATCCCTCGAAACCACTCGAACTCACGGTTTCGCCGGGAGAAACAATTGCGGCTCGTGTGCGGATTGAACGCAACGGTGTGGGCGGGCCGATCAGTTTCGGCAAAGATGATTCTGGTCGCAATCTGCCGCACGGGGCGTTTGTGGACAACATCGGACTCAACGGTTTGCTCATCATGCCTGAGAAGAACGAACGCGTGTTCTTTATTACCGCATCGCCGATCACACGGGAAGGCACGCGAACGTTCCATCTCAATACCGGATCGGGTGGCGGGCAGGCGTCGGCGCCGGCAATTATCCATGTGCGTCGGGATCGCTCGCAGGCTTCGGTTGAATGAACCGGTCTAAGTGCTGATGAAGTTCGTCGGCTCCGGCGTGAATCTGCGTGCGGATGCTGACGGCTTTCAACGGCGGGCCGGTCCAATCATTGGGCGAGATTTTAACGAGGTCTTTGAGCGTCGTGAGCACGCTGCTGGCGTGGTGTTGGTGTGCGAATTCCGCGAGCGAATTCAAATCGGTTTTTGAGTAGGCGTGATGGTCCGGAAAGATGCGGAACGTCTCCGGTGCCAGGGCAAAACCGGCGTGTGTTAGCATTTGGTAGAAACTATCCGGGTTACCGATCCCGCAGAATGCAACGACCTTTTCGTTCGGATGGGCAACGAGTGGTGTGAGTTCGTTGTCGAGGCCGATGAATTGATCGGCTGGGTAACTGACTTCGATGACCTTGAGATCCGGAGCAATTCGGTTGATCTCGGTCCGTAATTGTGTGAGTTGATCCGGCGAGATCTGATCGACACGCGTGATCACCGCGAGACTCGCCCGCTTCAATCCGGTACGGGGTTCACGGAGCAAGCCTCGCGGCAAGATGTGTCCGTATCCCCATGGGTTAGTGGCGTCGATGAGCACGATATCGAAATCCCGCGCAAGTCGCCGATGCTGGAAACCGTCATCGAGAATCAAAACCGAAGTGTGATCCTCGGCAACCGATTCTCGTGCAATTTGGACACGATTGGGATTCTGGCGGTGCGGGACACCAGGGCAGAGACGGTTCAAGACGCGCTTCTCGTCGTTCTCTTCGCCGTCAAGCGAACCGTACCCCCGACTAAGTAAACCGACTTTGATATTCCGTTCGGTGAAGTAGTTCGCCAGATACGCGACAAACGGTGTTTTCCCGGTCCCGCCGGTGGTGAGATTGCCGACGCTGATAATCGACGCCGAAACCTCATGCGAACGTTTCCAGCCGACATCGAACAACAGATTGCGAATGCGAGCCGCGGCGGAATAACCGTAGGAGAGGATTCGTAGTCCGAGCCGACTTCCGCTGGCGAGCAGTCCCTGTTTTCGGCCGGAGATCAGATCGAGAAACGAAGCGGTATCCATGCCCGTCGTCCACAAAAAAGCCCCAGGCGGGTTGTCCTGGGGCTGAAAGTTGAATGGCACGGCTCACAGAGCCGTGCCATATGCCGAGTTGCGTTGATTTACATTTTTTTGCAGATCGCTTCGGCCATTTCTTGAGTGCCGACAGCGGTGGGGTCGTTGCGATCGGGTTTCATGTCGTAGGTGACATCTTTCCCTTCAGCAATGACTTCCGCGACGGCGTTGTCCAACTTCGCGGCGGCTTCGTGTTCGCCGAGGTGGTCGAGCATCATTTTGCCGGAGAGGATCAACGCGGTCGGGTTGACCTTGTTTTGACCTTTGTACTTCGGAGCACTCCCGTGAGTCGCTTCGAAGATGGCGGCGTCTGGGCCGATGTTCGCACCGGGGGCCACACCCAATCCACCGACGAGGCCGGCACACAGGTCGCTCAAGATGTCGCCGTAGAGGTTCTGCGTGACGATCACGTCGTACTGCTCGGGCTTTTGGACCAACTGCATGCACATGTTGTCGATGAGTCGTTCCATGTAAGTTACGCCGCTGGCGTCTTCGACTTTACCTTTGAGCGTGGGATCAGCTTCCACACCTTCAGCGAGTTCGTCCCATTCAAATTTGGCACCGTAAGCCAAAGCGACGGCTCGACATTCGTCGTAGAACAGGCCATCGGTGAACTTCATGATGTTCGCCTTACAGACGCTGGTCACGGAAGACCGCTTCTGCTTGATGGCGTAATCGAAACCGTATTTGCAGATGTCTCGCGTGCCGGGCACGGAGATTGGTTTGATGCTGACGCCGGTTTCTGCGGCGGGGGTGTTGATCTTCTTACCGGTCGCAGCGGCGTTGATTTGGTCGATCAGCGTGGCGGTTTTGTCTTCGCCAGCTTTGAACTCAACGCCCGCGTACAAGTCTTCGGTGTTCTCACGGATGAGGACCAAGTCGACTTTGACTTCTTCAAAGAACGTCCGCACACCCTTGTAGGTTTTGCAGGGACGAACGCACGCGTAGAGGCCGAGTTCCTGTCGGAGATACACGTTGACGCTGCGGAAGCCTTTGCCGATCGGCGTGGTGATCGGGGCTTTCAGTGCGGCATCGGTACTGCGGATCGACTCCAGAACGCGTGGGGGCACGCCACCTTCGGCTTCGATTACCTCGATGCCACATTCTTGGTGGTCCCAGTCGATCTTCACGCCGGTGGCGTCGATACACTTCCGGGTTGCTTCAGCGATTTCCGGGCCAACCCCGTCACCGGGAATAAGCGTTACTCGGTACATGATTCGTTTCGTCAAAAGAGGATGAGGTCCGTCGGGAAGCTAACACAGGGAAATTCCGATTGCAAGTATTGGCCGATACGGCTTATGTCCGAACGAAACGAAGCTCTTAGGCCAGGGCAAAGTTTATGGAAATCTCGATATCGGGAATTGACGTTATGTCAAAGCCAGCGATACTTGGGCCGATTGGTTCCGATTTTGGTCAACAACCGTTCCTCACTCCCTGTCAAATCTCGTGAACCCCAGCGAACCGCAATTCCCGGAATCCTCGGAAAAGATTGGTGTTCCGAATGCAAAATCTCCCGGTACCGTGACCGCAACATTCCAAGTCACGGGCGAACTTTACTTGGAAAGTTTGAAGCGGTATCAGAGTGAGCAACCGGAAGGTTGGCCCAGCGATGGCACATGGAGCTGGATACTTTTTATCGTCAGTGGCCTGTTGGGATTATTGTTCTATCACATGCCAAAGTTCGGACTGGTTGTCTCTTTCGTTCTGGTCCTTGTGGTTTTCGTTCTCCCGATGGTCGGGCAACACTTCTCAACCAACAGGATTCGGAACATGCCGAACCTTGATTATGATGTCACTGTTCACCTGTCGGACGAAGGGTTTTTCATCGAATCGGTCTACGAGAAAGCCGAAATTCCCTGGCACGCATTTTCTAAAGCCGTGATTTTCGACGATGGCGTGCTTCTCTGTAAAAAGCCGAATACAATTCATTGGTTTTCGGACGTATCGCTTGACGGGGAAGACGACCCCAAACGACTGCGGGAATTGGTGACCGCGAAGATGTCGCCCGATCAGGTTGTGTATCGGGCGACTGCGGTTTGAGTTGATTGCGAATCCCGCGAACCGTCTCGGCAGCGATCATTCCTGCGGTGTCGAGTCTTCGGATTCGGCACTTGAGCGGTTCGGTTTCCGCAGATACCACATCGGATCGAGTTCGCTGGTTTTCGGGAGCGGTTGGCGGGCGAGACGGCGTGTTCTTCGTCCCCAAATCGCGAGGAGAGCGACGGCAGAGACGCTGACGATCACCAGCAACAACAGGAGAAAACCCGCGACGATCGCGGATTGCTCTTTGCGGTCGCGGGTGTCGTCGGTGTCTTTCTCGGAACTTTCGGAAGACGATGCCTGAGATGGCGAGGGCTTGTTGACGTCCGCGGCGTGTAAATGCTGATTGAACATCACTGCGAACAGCATGACCAACGGAAACAGCCACCGAGTGAATCTCGTTTCAGCGCAAGGACTATCGCACGGCTCACAGAGCCGTGGCACACGTTCGTCTCTGGTGATGACTGAGATCACCACAGTCCCTCACGTGGTTGGTGGGTGTCGTGATCGCGGAGTTGCTCGTAGAGCGTGCGGGTTTCGTCATCCACTTGTTTCGGCACAACGATTTTTACGACGACGAGTTGATCTCCGCGTGTTCCGGTTTTTCGATCGGCTACGCCGAGCCCCCCCATGCGAAGTTTACCACCGCTTGATGTGCCGGGGGGGATCGTCAATGTGACGCGATCACCGGCGAGCGTGGGAACTTCCACTTTGGCCCCGAGAACGGCTTCGGCGGGCGTCAACGGAACATCGATGAGCAGATTGTTGCCCTCGCGTCGAAAGTACGGATGCGGAGAAATCTTGAGTTTCAGTAGGACATCGCCTGCCGGTCCGCCGTGCTGACCGGGATGGCCTTGACCGGAAAGTCGAATTTTCGCCCCGTCTTGCACACCGGCGGGAATTTTGACGCTAATGCGTTCCGTCGATCCATCTGGACGACGAATGGGCACGCCGTAGTTGCCGCCCTCGGCCGCCATGTGAAAGGGGATTTCGGCTTCCATTTCGATGTTCTGACCGGCAGACGGTCGCGGTTGGCGGGTTTGTCGGCGTCGTCCACCGCCACCGCCGAAAATGTCGCCGAGATCAAGCTCTCCGCCAAACAAATCACCCAAGTCGATCGGGCCCGCTCCGCCACCCGGCCAACCGCCGGGACCGCCTGCCGCTCCGCCAGCGTGTTGGAACGCTTTGCCGAACCGGTCGTATTGGGAACGCTTCTCCGGATCGCTCAAAACCGAATAGGCTTCGCCGATTTCCTTGAATTTTTCCGCAGCGGAGGCGTCGTCGGGATTGCGATCGGGGTGGTACTGCTTGGCTAATTTCCGGTAGGCTTTACGTATTTCATCTTCGGAAGCCGATTTGGAAACGCCGAGTGTCTGGTAATAGTCGTCTGAGGCCATGGTTAAAACGATCTTGATGTATTCAATGAACCGATGCCGTATCGGATGATGGTTCTATCATTTCCAGGAAAACACAAGCGTCAACCGCAAAGTCGTTTGAATGGTCGTTCCCACATGGATTCTCCACTGTGGTGGGGATTTGGGCACTAGTCATGAAATGTTGTTGACTTGACAATTCCTCCGTAACTTAGGCTTTGAATCGGCTGTGGGATCGATCACAATTGGGATTTTTGATTTTCACGCAAATACAGGGAACGATTGGAACCGAATAGACCTCTAATGGTTCAGGATAAAATCGAGTTCTCCAGAAACGGTCATTGAGGCCACAGATGAACGAACAGTCGGCTCACGAACAACTTTCCGCTTATCTCGACGACGAATTGTCGCCCGAGGAGCGTGCGGTTGTGGAGTCGCTGTTGGCAGAATCACCAGCGGCTCGGCAAGAACTGGCGGAACTTCGTCAGGTCCGGGAACTGCTAATTTCGTTACCATCGGATTCGTTGGCGGAAACTTTCCCAGCGGAAGTTCTGCATGCTTGCGAACAGCATATGCTTCTGGACGATGTTCGCCCGGCGGCGCCCCAGTCCGACCCGCAGCCAAAGTCGAAACGCTCACGGTTGGCTGTCTGGGCTGGCATGGGTGGTTTGTTGGCATCGGTGGTGCTTGTCGGTATCACGATGAGTTGGTGGAATTCCGGCGGCGAAATGATGGATATGGCGATGAACAGCGATCGCGAATCTGCCGCGACTCGCACATTGCCGGACGAATTGATGCCGATTTCCCGGACCGGAGAAGCCGAACACGGGGTCTCGGAAGAGGCAGAACTTACCGACAGCGTGGTGATGCAGGAATCGTTCCCTCCACCACAAGCGTTACGGGCGCCTGCGGGCGTGGAATCAGATGCCGAGAGGGAAATGGCTCCCATGTTAGCGAGGTCGAAGGTGGCTCCGTCCGCTACAATGTCGGACATGGCCGGTGCGGCTCCGGAGCAGCCAAGGGAGTTGAAGAAAATGGCGGTCGAGGGCAGTCCCGCGGCTGCCTCGGCAGCGGAGACGTTGAGTTTGCCAGCTGATGCGAATCTCGCATTTAAGGATGATTTGAAGACCGCTCAGGTCGGAGAGGTCGTCCGAGCTTTGCAGCGGCAAAATGATCAAGTGATCGTCGTGGAATTGACGGTCGTCGATCGGCGGCAAGGTTTGGAAGATTTGCAGTTGTTGTTGGCTCGTCATCGAATTCCGTTGGACCGACCCGCAGAAAAGCTGGCGACTGCGAAAACGGATTCCCCGCAGACCCAGTCGAATTCCCCCAAGACGCCAAACGCGTTGTTGGCCGTTCACGTGGAAGCTCCAAGTGATCGACTGCAGGCCGCTCTTGCCGAATTACGATCTGCGGCCGCGGTTGCAGAGATTAAACAGCGTCCGTCAATCTCGCCCACCCAACTGGCGATGGCTTCCGACAACGATCAGTTTGTCAGGGAAGGGAAACCGTTCGCAGCTCAATCGGCCGACAAGCCGAGAACTCAACCGTTTGCCGGACCCATGCGGAAGTCGGCGGCCCGCCGTGCGTTGAGTGAACCGGAGATTGAGGAGTCGTCCGCCAAACCCGATCGAATTCCCGCCACTGAGGTAGAGTCCGTCGACGACCAGACCGAGCGAAAAGTGGAATTGGCCTCGCGTGCTCGTCAGCGGCGTTTGATCGTCCGGAACGAGGTTTTGGTACCGAGTGACAAACGCGGTGCGGGCAGTGTTGGTATCGGTGGTGCTATGGGCGCGTCGGCGTTGCGTCAGGCGCCGGGCAAACCTGCTGCTGCTGCTGATACTGGGTTTGGTGGTGAGGAAGCCCCTCGACCGCCTGGCCGGATGCGAGTGAAATCTTCGCCTCGGTCTCTTGCCAAAGCGAACGAGTTGAAGGCCTCCGCACAGTCGGAGCGTCCGGTGCAATTGTTGTTTATCTTGGTCTCTCAAGACCCACAACCGCCTCCGCCGCCATTGCCGGAAGATGCAGGGGCCGCTTGAACTTGCAGTTCCGACACGTCTCTGGCAATCTCGGAATTTTGCAAAAGCTTCGTAACGTCGCTGGCCCTTTCGACAACTCCCTACAACATTGATTCTTTGAATCTGAGGGAGTTGAAATTTCGTGGGCAGATTTCGAATAGCGTTCATCGGTGGATTGCTTGTGCTGCTCGTCGCACGTCCGGTTTGGGCAGTCGGGCCATGGGAAACGAACCCGGAAGCCGAAGCCGCGTTGGAGCGTGGTTTAGAGTGGTTGGCTCGCAATCAGGGCCCGAAAGGCAATTGGGGTTCCAACGATCTCGGTTTGGTCGGGATGGGCACGCTAGCGTTTCTCGCCGCCGGACACATGCCGGGACACGGTCCGTACGGGGACAACGTAGATCGCTCTCTCGATTTCATCCTTGAAAATGCAAAACCGTCTGGGCTTCTGAATATCTCGATTCCGCATCGCGATATGTACAACCATGGCCTGACGACATTTGTGCTTGGTCAAGCCTATGGGATGACCGATGACGCCCGGATCGGCCGCACACTCGATGCGGCTTTGAAGCTCATCTACAACACACAATGCCGTGACGGCGGTTGGGACTATGAAGCCCGTCGGCAAGATCGGGGGCACGACTTGAGCCTCGCCGTGATGCAGGCCAAAGCGATTCGCAGTGCGGCTGACAGTGGGTTAGCGGTGCCTCCCGGTATTGTCCCGCTGGCGATTCAAAGTGTCCGCGAACATTACAAAGCAAAGAACGGAACTCGTGGCCTCGATAACCCGAAAGTCAAGGAAGGCCCAGGGCAATTCACCTACGACGGAAACCGAGGCACAACCGCAATGGCGGCCGCGGGTGTCGTTTGTTTGCAGGAATACGGGCAATACGACGATTGGCGGATTCCCAAAAATATGACGCTCATTTCTCGTGAAATCGAGCGACTGAAAGTTGAGAATAGTCATAACGGTCGGTTGCCGTTCGATGCGTACACGCTGTATTACGTCGGTCAGGCGTTGTATCAGGTCGGCGACCGTGAAGACATCAACGAGCCTTACTGGCGACGAAACTATCCGAAGCTGCGTGACCATCTCATCGGTTGCCAACGACTGAAACCGGGCGACGTTGATGAACACGGTTCCTGGGACGCGACTGGCCACGTCGGTGGCAAACCAGGACGGCTCTACGGGACTGCGGTCGCGTGTTTCATTCTGGCGATTCCGAATCGGTATCTTCCCATTCTTCAGGAAGGCAAAATCGAAGGGCTGACGCAGAAACTTGGGCTCGATTGAATTCTTTCGCCGGCCTCGTCAACGGATACTTTTCTTTTCACCAATCGAATTGTCTTGTCGCGATGATCGACTTTCTCGCCCAACCCTTTGCGATCGCTGGAGCAATTGCTGCCGCAGGACCGATCTTGATCCACCTGCTCAATCGGCGGCGGTTTCGGACGGTCTCTTGGGCAGCGATGGACTTCCTACGACAGGCGATGCAACGCAATCGTCGTGTGCTGCAACTACGCGACTTGTTGCTGCTCTTGCTCCGCTGTCTGATCGTGTTGTGCATTGGATTGGCGTTGGCACAGCCGTTTTTTCGCAACAGTGGAAGCGATTCGCTCTTCGCAACTGTTTGGCCGTGGGTGGTTGCCTTGGGAGCCATTGTTGCCGGCATTGGCGCAGTGGTGGCATCGACGAAACCTGTGAAAGTGGTTACCGCCGGGATTGCATTGTTGCTTACCGGTCTCGCCGGTTGGGGAGTTTTTCAGAATTCTCGATCGCGAATGGTAGCGGATTCGGCGACAAATAGCCGTCAACCAGTGCACGCCGTGATCGTGATCGACAACAGTCTCAGCATGGCCTACGAAACGTTGGAAGGCGATCTTCTTGATCGTGCCCAAGCCCAAGCCGCCGAGTTTATCGATCAACTGCCATCGGGCAGCCGGATCAGTGTGCTTCCCACGAGCGGCACCGGGAAGTCGTTCAGTTTGGACGCCTATCGAAACAAAGACGACGCACGGGATGCAGTCGGTCGAATCGATGTTGTTGACCAGTCCGCCTCGGTGTCGAACGCGCTCGCGTTGGCGGCGGAAGCGTGTGACCGTCTGCCGGAATTAGCAGCGAAACGGGTGGTCCTCTTTGGCGATCAACAAACCTCCGGCTGGCCGACGGATAAGGCGGATGAAGATCTGAATCGGCTCCCGGAACTTCAGATTGTGCAAGTGGCGCCCGAGGAACCGCAAAACGTCTGGATCTCGGAATTTCGCTTAGCGAGTGGCGTGGCGGACATTGAAACACCGTCCACCTTTCTCGCCGAACTCGAGCACTCTGGAGCGAGTCCACTCGAAGACTTGCAAGTCACGCTGTCGCTTGATGGCATGTCGGTGGCAAGTCAGTCGGTTGATCTTGAACCGGGTCAGCGACGCCAAGTTGAATTCAAATATCAAATCGACATCCCTGCCGAACCGGGGCGACCGCAATTTGTGACGGCGGAACTACTTGTTGAAACACCGACCGTCGATGGTGATCGACTCAAACGAGATAACAACCGGTCGTTGATTGTTCCCGTGGTCGCCGGTTTGCCGGTAGTGTTTGTCGATGCAATTGGCGAAAAAGAAAATGTCGCCAGTGGTGAAGTCGGGGAGACTTATCCGCTTCGTCGTTATTTGGCACCGAAGCTGAGTCGCGATGAATACCAACGTCAACTCATCGATGTGCGACATCTCACGATTGACGAAGTCGACGTTGAAGCTCTCGCCGATGCTCGGTTGGTTGTCGTCTCGGGAATCGAATCACCGGGACCGACCGTGGAAATCCTGCGAGAGTTCGTCGAGCAGGGCGGGTCGCTCGTGATCACCGCGGGCGGGGAATTCGATCCAGCGATTTGGACTCAAATGGCTTGGCACGATGGGGCCGGCATTCTGCCCGTTCCACTCGACAGCGACACCTTCGGCGAAACACCCGAACAATTGGAGCTGCAAGCCAATTTGGATTCCTTGAAGCTGTTCCATCTAGATTACAGCACGATGCAGCATCCGTACTTCGTATTGGAAAACGAAGACGACGAGTTTCTGAACGACTGGTATCGACAGACTCTCTTTTTCAAAGCCGTGATCGCGGAGACGTCGGACGAGGTTTTGGAACGATTACTGGTTGCGGATCGAAAACGGTTAACCGACGCTGCGACGACCGTGGAAGAATTGGATTCCGACAAACCGGAAGAGACTGCGAAATCAACGGCCGTTCCCCGGTGGTTGCTGTGGGCAGCGGAACGAGCGGCCGAATTGCCAAGCTCGACGGAGGCCATCGACTCCGTGGCTCGGCAAATGCAACCCCGAGTTCTGGCGGCCTTCGACGTGGCCTCGCCGGATTCCACTTCCGGACCACTGCCGTTCTTGGTCGAGCGAAACGTGGGAGCAGGGCGGGTGTTGTTCTTCTCGTCGGGCGTGTATTCGAGTTGGAACACGCTTTCAGGAAAGAACAGTAACATCGGGATGTTCGACCGAATTTTGCGTCGGTTGATCGAAGAGACACTCCCCGATCGAAATTTCGAATCCGGCGAACGCATCGTATTGCCGATTACGCCAGATCGCCGATTTCGCTACACGCTCCACCGGCCGGATGGCGACACCGAATCGCTCACGGTCGAGGCACTCGGCGGAGACCAATTCGGTGTCGGCATCACCAACGCCGATCGAAGTGGCGTCTATCAACTGGTACGAACCGAAGGTGACGGCAGCGAATTGGATGAGACATCTCGCAAGCAGACGATTCCTTTGGTTGTCAATGCTCCGGTCAGCGAATCGGAAATGGCATATCTCGATGAGACCAGCCTCGCGGAACGGCTCGGCTCCAATGACGGCACACCTTGGCATTGGGTCGGCCCTGGTGAGAAAATCACCATCGAAGGGGCTGAAATTCAAGGACGCAATTATTGGCGTGTGTTGATTGGCCTCGTCATCGTGGGGCTGCTTGCGGAAATGTTGATTTTGGCTTGGCCTCATTTGCACCAGTCCACAGACGCGGCTCTTGGAGATCAAGCGAACGCCACCTGACATTGATGAATTGGTCACCCCCTCGCACTCGGTTTCTAACAGAACTTTGGGAATGAACGGCTCGGAATCGACAACAGACATTTGGACCACTTGGATCGGGCGGGCGCTCGGTTACGACAACGTCTCGCGGATTGAATCCTGGCGGGTCAGTTTCGGAGCCGATTGGGCGCACAACGGTCCGGCGTGGCTAATCTTCGGATGTCTGGCGTTAACGGTGCTGTCGGTCTTGTTCTATCTGAAGTTTCAGAAACAGGGGCGACGCCGACGCCGGGTGTGTCTCGGCGTGTCTCGAGCGGTGTTGATGTGTCTGTTGTTGTTCGTCCTTGCCGATCCGATCCTAGAAATTCGTTTGGTCGATCACCCGAAACCAATTCTCTGGGTCCTCTTCGATGGCACGGAGAGTATGGCGATCGAAGATAAACTCCCCATTGACCAACAGGAGAAACTTGCCACCGCGACGGACTGGGGCGGTTATCGCAAACGACAAGAAGCGAATGGTGATGCACTCCCTGAGACGCCGACCCGGATGGATTACCTTCAGGCTCTCGTGCAAAAAACGGAAGGAAATTTTTTCGAGAGTCTCGCGGAACGCTATCGGCTGCGAGGGTATGTGCTGGATCGTGCCGACGGTGTGCGAGCGATTGAATTGACGGATTCCGACAATCAATTCGATGCGAACCTCGTGGCTGAACAGTTGACGGCGACGGGCGAGGTGACGGCACTCGGCGCGGGTTTTGAAGATTTGGCGCTTCGACATGCCAGCGGACAAGTCGCCGGCTTGCTGGTGTTCTCAGACTTCAACCGCAACGCCGGACCGCTTCCTGAACCGGCGGCGAAGAAACTCAAGACGCCGGTCTACACGGTGGGGTTGGGAGCGAAGTCCGCGATTGATCTGGCAATTGATCACATCGAAAGCCCTGTGAAACTGAAGAAAGCCGAGCAGTCGACGATTTCCGTCTCGATTCGTCAACAAGAGTTGCCCGGTGAAACGGTGCATGTGCGGTTGTCGGCTCATGCGATTGGTGGGGATTCCGGTACGTTGGCTGCACCGATCATCATTGGTGAAAAGGATGTGCAATTTGCTTCCAACAAACTTTCCGTCGACTTCCCCTTCACACCCAGCGAGACCGGTCGTTATGTGCTGACCGCGGAAGTCGGGCAAATCGGGGATCGCACCGATCCACAAGGGCTCACGGCCATCGAACCGTTGGGCGAGGAAATCGTCAGTCAGAACAACGCCACCACGCGGGAAATTACCGTCATCGACGACTTCATGCGGCTGTTGTATGTCGCCTATGAACCGACTTGGGAATGGCGGTTCGTGAAAGAAGTGTTTCACCGGGATGAATTGGTCGGGATGCGAGGGTTTCGCACGTTCTTGCGGAGTTCCGATCCGATCGTCCGTGAAAGTAACGAACTGTTTTTACCGAGTCTCACGCTGCCGCGGAACGAGTTTTTTAGTCACGACGTGATCTTCCTCGGCGATATGCCGGCGGATGCGTTGTCTACGCGATTCTGTGAAATGACGAAAGAATTCGTTAGCGAGTTCGGTGGCGGCTTGGTGGTGATTGCCGGTTCGCGTTTCGGTCCTGGTCAACTGGCGAAAACGCCGCTGGCCGACATGCTGCCGGTGTTCGTCGATCCGGATGCCCGTCCGCGAACCGACCGTCCGTTCCGCATCCAGCGGACACCGATTGCCTCGGCGTCGCAATTCGATTTCATGCAGCTCGGCGAAACTCCGGAGGAAACTCAGAAGGCATGGGAGAACATGGGACGGCTCAACTGGTATCAGCCGGTGCAAGCCGTAGAACCATCCGCAACCACGGTTCTGGCGGAACATCCCACCGACATGTGTCTCAACGGCCAAACGAAGCAACCGTTGATTGCCGTCCGACAATACGGACGCGGCGAAGTCGTTTACATTGCCTTCGATGAATTGTGGCGACTCCGACGACTCTACGGTGAAAAATACTACCGGAACTTCTGGGGGCCGCTGATTAAGCGACTTGGGCTTAGTCATGCACTTGGCCAACAGAAACGCTTCGTCGTGCGGACCGATCGCAAGGAATACCAAGCCGACGATAAAGTGTTGCTCTCGATCGAAGCCTACGATGAAGACTTTCAACCTCTCAGTGAAGACGATGTCGAATTTATGACGCTGCAACGCAGTCTCGACTACGAACTGCTGCCGCCGAATCAGGGCATTGATTTGGACAACGTCCAACAAGGTCGTGTCTCCGAACTTCGGCCTGGGGTGTTTGAAGCTCGCATCCCGGTGTTTCAGCCGGGGGAATATACGCTCAAAGTTCGTGATCCGGTGACCTCGGAATGGGCTGATCCGGTAAACTTCCAGGTGGCGAGTCTGTCTGTGGAACGTCGCAATCCGACACGAAACGTCTCGGTGCAAACCGGTTTGGCAACTGCCACGAACGGCCAGTCCTACGAACTGGATACGCTTCCGAATTTCCTGACCGACACCGAAGCCCCTGCGCTCACCGAACGAACGACCGACATCCGCCCGCTCTGGGCCACTTGGCCGTGTTTCGTGGTGCTGGTGCTGCTGTGTCTGAGTGAATGGTGGATTCGGAAACTATCCAGCCTTCCGTAATTTGAACGCCCATTAAGCCGACTTTCGAAATGTCTCAACTTTCCGTACTCACAACACAACTCAACCGACTCCGTCGGCGTCGCCTGCTAACACGCTGGGCAACAGCTTGGTCGGCGACGATCCTGGCGTGTCTGTGGGCGGTGTTGGTGTTGTTCGCTCTGGACTGGCTGCTCGAAATGAGCGTGCCGCAACGGATTGTGGGGTTAGTCTTCGCCGGTCTTGCGATTGCGTGGGTGTTTCGACGATACACTTGGCCTTGGCTGGGACACCGAGAAGACCTGCTCGATGTCGCGTTGATCGTCGAAGATCGTCAGCATATTGACAGCGATCTCGTGGCAGCGTTGCAGTTCGAGCAAGCGGAGTCCGGCAGTTGGGGGTCGGCTGACTTGAAGCAAGCTGTCGTCAACTACGTCGCTGAATTCAGTCCAAGTTTGGATGTCTTCGAGGGGTTTGGATACCGTCGTTTTCGTCGCCGTGTGATCGCCTTGTTGGTCACGATCTTCGTGCTCGGAACTCTCGCGATTTTCTGGGGAGCCTATCTCCGAGTGTTTGGCAATCGCATGCTGTTCGGTTCGGCACACTATCCGACTGACACGCGAATTGATGCCATTGTGATCAACGGCGAAACTACATTCCGAGCCGGTGAAGATGCGAAGAATCACACACTCACGGTGCCTTATGGCCGTCCGCTGGCGTTTGAAGTGCAGGCGTCTGGTGTGTTGCCAGACGTAGGCCGCGTCCGCATGACCAACTCCGAACACGGGCTCTCCGTCGAGGAAGAACTTCCGAAGCTCAAGAGTTCGCAAGCCACTGACCAAAACACCTATGCGGGCAGCGTTTCGAAATTGATTGATACGGTGCAGTATCAGGTCTTTCTTGGCGATGCATGGACCGATCCGCTGACCATCGAAGTCATTCCGCAACCGGTGGTTTCCGTGAATCTCACGCCCAATCCTCCGCGTTACGCCACTTTGGTTGAGGACGATTCACTCGTCGCACGGGAGGGCACTCGGCAACTGGCCGTCATCGAGGGAACCGATGTTGTCATCGATGTGCAGTGCGACAACAAGCCGCTTCAACGGGTTTGGCTCACCGTCGATGAACAGGAATTCTCGCTGGAACAATCCGACAAAGACGGTCACGCGTGGCGATTGGCCGGTGAGCAATCTCCATTGTGGGACGTGACCGAGTCCGTCAGTTACACCGTTCAGGTCGAAGATGGGGACGGCTTGCAGTTGGAACATCCGATTCGGGGAACCATTCGAATTCGGGCTGACCGAAAGCCGATTTTGCGTAACGTCCTCTTGGGAACGAAACAAGTCTTACCGACCGCCAAGCAAATGGTGTCCTACCAGGCCAGCGACGACTACGGCCTGTCCCAAATCCGGTTGCGAGTGCAGGTTGTGCGAAACGATGGAGAGATGGAAACTCGGGAACAAGAACTCATCGTGGTTCCGCAATCCAATCAACCGCAGCGGACCTTGGCGGGAAATTATCGTCTCGATTTGGAGCCCTTTCAATTGGAAAAGGGCGATGAGTTGAAGCTCACGTTGGAAGCATTTGATTACCGGGGCGAGGCTCCACCACAATCGAATTTCAGTGAACCGTTGGTGATGAAAATTACCGATCTCCAGGGGATTTTGGCAGCGCTCGGCGAAGGAGACGAGAAAGCGGCGGCCGACCTGGGGACGATCATTGAATTGGGAGCAGGGGATACCGAATGAACCGCTCAAAAACCGTTGGCAACACCGCTCAAACCATGAACCAAGGTCCGGAGATCGCGATGGAGACTGTGATACGAACTCGTTGGTCAGTCGTTCTGTTGTCGTGTGCATTGGTGATGCTATTCGCTGCGACTAAAAGCCCAACCGCCTTCGGTCAGCCTGGGGCATCCGATCGGGACATCCGCGCTCGGCAGGCGGCTCAGAGTCGTGCTCGGCGGTTGGCCCGGGAACTTCTCTCCAACATTCTCGACACGCAACTGCAACAACTCGAAATCAACGGGTTGCAGCAGGAAACGATTTACAACGACATCCGGACGATGCGAGCCAACATCGGCACGCTCGTTGAAAACGAAATGAACCAAGTCGTCGCACTCCTCGCGGATGCCCAGGAAGCGGATGCGAACGGGCGACAACAAAAGATCGTGGAAGCTCGTCGACTGATTCGCCGGATCATCATTCAGTTGTCGGTTGAGCGTCGGAAACTGCTACGGCGGTTGAAGGCTGCGGAGATCAACGAGTTGGTGCGGCAATTGATTCGTCTGGAAACGTCCGTTCAAGACAAAACGAAACAAGTGCCCTCGGAAACTCCGGGACGCCGCGAAGAGTTGGCTCTCACGCTTCAAGAAGACCAACGCGACATCAACAAACTCTTTTTGAATTTGCTGGAAACGTTAGCGGATGTCAGTCGTTGGGATGGTCCACTCGCGACTGGTGCTGCGAAGGGAATTCGTATTCTTGCGGCTGCCGAAACGGGCATGCATCTCGACGAAACACTCGCGCGACTGGAGACGGCTCAGTATACCGCGGCAGTCGTTCATGAGCAGAAAGTCATCGACGGTTTGCGGCAGCTCTTACGAGTTGTCGAGCGAGCCCAAGGTTTGATCGGAACAGAGCGGCAACAACTGCTAGCGAAAGTCCGAGAGCTGCAGGACGAGCAAACGGAACTTCGTGAAAAAACTGAGAAGACCGATCTCGCCAAGATGGACGCGGCCAAAGAATTGGTCGAGGAACAAGCCGAGATTCAAAAAGACATCGCCGAACTGGCCGCCGAATTGACGGACGAACCGCGTGCGGAAACGCATTTGGATCAAGCCCGCGAGGCCGCCGAAAAAGCGACGATGGAACTCTTCGAGGAAAACAAAAAAGAAGCCGCGAAAGAGCAAGGGCAAATCTTGGGGCATTTGTCAGCGTTGGAAGAATTGCTGGAAGACATGTCGGATGGCAATTCGGCCGATCAAAGTGCCGACGAGTTGGCCAAGACAATCGAAGACTTGGAAGCCGCTCGCGAGGATGTCAAAGCCGCTCAGGAGAAACAGGCGGAAGCCAGTGAAAAAGCGGCTGAAAAACCCGAAGAAGCCATGAAAGCGGAAGCGGAAGTTGCCAAGAAGACTGAGGAAGCCGCGAAAGAACGGGAGCTTCCGGAGAACGTCGAAAACCGACTTGCCGAAGCCAGCGATGCGGCGAAGGCGGCCGAGGAAGCATTGAAAGAGGCAACCAAAGCAAAGCCGGAAAGTGACGAGCAAGCTGCAAAAGAGCAGGCCGTCCAAACGGCGGAAGAAGCGTTGGAACGTGCCGCTGCTGAAATCGAAGCCACGCTTGCGGAGGCGAAACGAAAGCAGTTAGCCGTCAAGGTGGGTGAGTTGGCTCGTGCGGCCGAGTCGCTCGAACGTGCTGCCGCTGTCGAACGGGAGATTGCTCGAAAAGCGAACGAGGCTGCCGAGAACGAAGGCTTGCAAGCCGAAGACACTGCCGACTTGGAATCCGATCAAGCCGAAGTCGACGAGATTGCTCAGAAGGTTGCCGAAGGGGTGAAACAAACCGCACCCGAGGCCGCGAAAGCCTTGGACGAGTCGACGAAGAACTCTGAGAACCTCAAGGATGCGTTAGCCAAAGCGAAACAGGCACCCGGTGAGGAGTCAAAGCCAGCCGCGAAAGAGGTCGCCAAGGAAGCGAACGCGACCGCAGAAGAGCTTTCCAAAGCTGCAGATGCTCTGCGTGAGGAAATCGGCAAAACCGCAAACGAGTTGGTCGCCGTCAGTGATGAGCAGCTTAAAGCGGTCGCGCCGGTTCGTGAGGCGGTCGAGGATGCGTTGAACGAGCGTCCGAAGTCGTTGTCGGAACGAATTCAGCGACTCGAAGACGCCAAAGCCAAGACGGCCGCTGCCGAAATCGCACAGCAGAAAGCGAACGGTCGCCCCGAAGCCGCCGAAGCAATGGAACTCGCCGAAGCCATTGAGCAAGCGAAGCAGAAACAGGATGCCGCTGATCAATCCGCGAACGAGTTGGCCAATGGAAATGCCGCGACTCCGCTCGATGCCACATCGAATCAACAGGAAGTCGCCGACGCTCTCCAAGACGCCAAAAAGAATGCGGAGAATCGGAACGCGGCTCAGTCGAAGAAAGAGGCCGGGGAAAAAGACGAACTTTCCGAGACTCTGGCGAAAGCTCAACAAGCGGCAGCGGAGGCGGCCAAGCAAACACTTGAAGGCAACACCGAAGCCGCAAAAAAGGCTCGTGATGAAGCTCGGGAAGCGTTGAATCAAGCCAGTGAACTGGCCGAATCGGAAGCCAAGAAAGCTGCTGAATCCGAGCCAACTGGCAATCCCGACGCCGAGGCTCAGCAGCAAGTTGCAAAGAACGCTGGTGAGGCCGCGGAATTGGCTCAAATGGAATCGGATTCCGCTGCGGGCAAACTCGCCCAAGCTGAACAACAAGCGAAGAAGGCCGCTGAAGCACTCGCAGACGAGAATGCCGATGCCGCCAAACCTGCTCAGAAAGATGCCGGCGAGGCCCTAGCCGATGCGAAGGAAGCGATTGACTCGGCTTTGAAGGATCTGGCGGAGCAGCAGAACGCTCAGATGGAACAGCAATCTGATCAGGCGATGAAGTTGGCCCAGCAGGCGGCGAACGTCGATCCAGGGGCCACATCCGCGCTTCGCGAAGCCGCAAAGTCGGCAAAGCCCATGCCCGCTCAGCAGACCGGTGCCGAGGCTGTCGCGAATGCCGACGATGCTGTTCAGGAAGCAATGGAGCGGGCCGTCGCCAACTTGGCGGCTCAGGAGCAGCAAATCGAACAGGACAAAGCGATCGCCCAAGCATTGGCCGACTTGGCAAAGAAGCAACAAGACGCCGCCGAGCAAATCGCGGCCAATCGGGAGCCAATGAACGAACCGGCGAAACCGATTGACCCGAATCTGGCGAAAGCATTGGAATTGTTCGCACAAGCTCAGCGGGCGACGGGACAGGGGGCTGCTCAAATTGCCGGTCAGGAAGAAATCGCGAATCAACCGATTCGGGAAGCGTTGGAATTGGCCTCGAATCTGAATCCGTTCGCACCTCCGGAAGGCACACCGATGCCAGCCGACGCAACTGGAGAAGCAGGTCAAGCACCACCCGCCGGTGAGGGAACTCCAGCGGGACAACCCACACCTGGGCAATCCGCACCAGGCCAACCCGCACCACCGTCGGTGGCTCAAGGGGATCAACCAGCAGTGGCTCAGCCAATCGATCCGAATTTGGGCACGGGATTCATTCCCAACTCACCTGAATTGACGGCTCAAATGATGGCTGGTCCGCAAGCCGCTCAAATGGCAATGGCCGCTGCGAGCCCGGCTGGTCCATCGATGCCGGGACAACCGGGGCCACCCATGCCGGGGCAAACACCCGCGGCCCAACCGACTCCCGCGGCACCATCCGCTGCGTCGTCTCCCACGGCGATCGGTGGCAGTACTTCGGTTGCAGGAACGTCCGCTGAGAATGACGGATTGAAAGATGGCGAACTCGACGATTCGCCCCCGCAAAACGAGGGTGATAGCCGGACCGCCAGTAGCGACAAGGATTCCAACGCCCAATCGCGACGTTTTCGACGTGATACTTGGCTCACCAAACTTCCGCCGGAAATCCGAAACGCCATCCGTTCCGGAAGCACCATGCGAGCCCCGCGGGCATATGAAGAACGCTTGCGACGGTACTTCGAAAGCATCGAGTAGCCCGCACGCGTACAACCGGAACTCTCGAAAATCAAAGTTCACTTAGCACCAACAAAGATTTGACCATGACCGACACCACCGCCTCGCCCGATGATCTCGCGGCCGTTCAAGCTTGTGAGCAATCCTACAACCGTGTCCGTGATGAACTTTCCAAAGTCATCGTGGGCCAGGATGAAGTGATCGAGCAAGTCTTGATTGCCATCTTCGCCCGTGGACACGCTTTACTTGAAGGTGTGCCGGGGTTGGCGAAAACGCTGCTGATCTCCTCGCTCGCGGAAGCGCTCGACTTGACGTTCAAACGAATTCAGTTCACACCAGACTTGATGCCGTCCGACGTGACCGGGACGGAAATCATCCAAGAGAATCTGGAAACCGGACGGCGGGAATACACTTTCCTTCCCGGCCCGATTTTCGCGAATTTGCTGCTGGCAGACGAAATCAATCGGACACCTCCCAAGACGCAGGCGGCAATGCTCGAAGCCATGCAAGAACGGCAAGTTTCCGCCGGTGGATCGCGACATAAGTTGCCACGACCGTTCTTCGTGCTTGCCACGCAGAACCCGTTGGAGCAAGAGGGAACTTATCCATTGCCGGAAGCCCAACTCGACCGGTTCCTGCTCTACATCCGTGTTGGCTACCCGACCGGGGCGGAGGAGTGGGAAATCGCTCGACGGGTCACGGGGGGCCACATGGGGAAAATTTCGTCGGTGATGGGCAGTGAGGAAATCATCAAGTATCAGGATCTTGTGAATCGTGTGCCTGTCAGTGACCAAGTCCTTGGTTATGCCTGGGCACTCGTGCGGGCAACTCGGCCTGGTGAGGCGGAAGCTCCGGAGTTCATCAACAAATGGGCGAGTTGGGGAGCCGGTCCGCGGGGAGTGCTCACACTCGTGACCGCTGCCAAAGCCCGTGCCATTCTCTACGGCCGCTACCATGCAACCGTCGAAGACGTCAAATCTGTTGCGGGTCCCGCGTTGCGACACCGTCTCGCCGGTAACTACGCCGCTCAAGCGAATGACATCGGTAGCGAACAACTCATCGAGATGCTGCTGAAGGAAATTCCGTCCGACAAAAAGTACGAACGCCCCGCCGCGTGAAATGAAGTGTTGATGGTGGAAGCCGCTGATCGGGTTCGGTTGGTGAACTCAGCTTTCTGACTCATTGAATTCGCCATCCGGATCGGTTTCGTGGATGGCGGACTTGATCCAATTAGGGGAGTTTTGTTCGGAATTCCGCATCGTTTCGTTGAAGCGAGTATTCCGTTTTCTCCATGAACGGATCATGTTCCGAACTCGCTGGCTTGATGTCGCCAACAGGGAAAGCCCCACAACGATCAGCACCAAACCGATGGGAAGTGGCAATGGAAGCGTGGCGAGCCCAGCAATGAGCACCAGAAGGCCGCCGATTTGGAGCAGAATGTTCAACATTGATGGAATGAGTTGCGGTTGTCACGAATTCGTGAGGGAATCTCAACTCATACATCTTGGAGGCTTCTGCGAATTTCGTGTCCGCAGATCGTGAAATCTGTGCGAACAAGGGGAATTCCGGGCATGGGTTGGTGTTGTGAGGGACCGCAACGAGGTCCCTAATTCGTCTCGGAGCCGATTTCTTCGATCACGGTTCCGTTGCGGACGAAGGAAATGCCCTGTTGGATTTCGGTGTCGATCATGACGGCTTCAATGACGGGAGCTGAGACAAAGTCCTCTGCCGTCCACCGAACGAGAAAGTTCGCACCGCTACCGCCGCTCGTGTCGTCTCTTTCGACAAGGAATTCCGTGGTCGCCAGTGGTTCGAGACGGATCGGCTTCTTGAGGTACGACTTCACCTCTTTGCCGTTGGTGTCGAAATAGCGGACCGAGTCGATCACGATTCCATGGTCGAGACTGGTGTTGCGGATGCTGAGAGTAATGGTCAGCAGTGTTGGTGAGCCATCCTTGTGGTAAATGTGTGAGTAGGCGGGCACATAAACCAATTGGCCATGTACCGGGTTGATGATGGACTCGGACGGCGTCCCTTGGCCTGGGTTCGCGCTCTCAACGGGGGGACGATACCGGGCGGCTTGCTCGAACGTCTCGGTTGTCCGATCCAATACGATGACCACCAAGGTCAATCCCAGCAGCCCCACAATGCTGACAATCACAAAGACCTTGATCTGACTAACCACTTGATAAACGTCTTCCTCGGAACGCCGACTCATGATTGAATCCTCCTCGTGATTGGTTCAAGCCGCATCCGACCATGGTGCATCAAAGTAAAAAGGGCAGGCGAATGCGGTCAACATTCGTCTGCCCAAGATACGCGTTGATGGAGAAAACTGGTAGCAATCAACGGAACGGCGTTCCGGATTACGATGAGGTGAGTGGCAGGTCGATTTCTTGGTCGCCAGCCGTGACCTCTTTGGTGAGCGTGGATTCGGTGTTGTATTTGGCGGGGACTTTCTCAGGAATAGCCGGGGTTTCGACTTTCCCGTCGTCACCAATGACAGCGGGGGAACCCGTGGTCACACGCACGGAATGTTGACCGACTTTGGCTCCCATGATGTCCCGCATGTAGCGAAGTTCATATTTGCCTTCGGCATCGGTCACGGCTTCCGACGTTCGGCCGCCTTCAGTGGGGCTGAAGTACACCCGCGCGTCGGCAAGAGGAGCGTCGTCGAGCGTCACGACGCCGGTGACTTGCCCGACATCCGGCATGTCATCTGACCCACCGCCACAACCCGTCAATCCACACACAGCGAGCACAAAACACAGCTTCAAACGCATTCGATGATTAATCCTAGAACAGTTCATTGTTGATCGGAGTGAGTTCACTGTGGACACAGTCGACCGTCATTCCGTCTAGTATTCACCGATGACTTGACCGTCATCGCGACCGATCAGTCGTTCATAGACGCTGTTGACGGCGGAATCGGTGTTGTGATCGACGTTTTCGCTGATGAAGATCACCGAGCCGTCAGTCAGGGCGAATTGGGCACCTCCGCTGTGTCGACTACTGAAGCCTCGGGTGCAGTTGGTGCAGTTGTCGTTGATGGGGTAGCGACCGGCTCCCATCACGTAGACCAAACCTTGATCGTTGTGGTTTTCACTATCGCCATTCGTTCCGAAAATCACGGCGGCTTGCAATGACGTTCCACCGATTTGCCAAGCTCGCTCGCCGAGAATCAGCGTGTTGCTGGTTCCGTCGGTGACGTCTCGCATACCGATGTAATGCTGTTCGTTGTTGAAAATCCCGTTGTGGGTGTCTCGTTCCAATTCGTAGCTGTTGTTGACACCAATGTAGTTGGCGGTCGCAATCGGTTGACAACTTCCGGCGCAGTTGGCATCGCCATTGCCGGGAACGTGTTGATCGCTATTGAGATCCGGTGCGGTGTCCGAAGGGCAACGGAATGCGGTGATGGGGGTTTGCAACAACGGACGCAAGTTCGTGTCGTTGACAACGGCCTCGAAAGCAGCGTTGCCCACATCGACTTGTTCATACAGATTGTCTTGTTCGATCTGCGGCAGAATGGCGGCACCCCACGACCAGTTGGCACATTGGCCTTCCGGACAGGAACTCACGGCAAGTCGGGCGGCGTTACGGGCGAAACCAGCCGGAAACTTTTGGTACGTGTCGTGGTAGTTTTGAAGGGCCAAGGCCAACTGTTTCAAGTTGTTCTTACATTGAGTTCGCCGAGCCGCTTCTCGGGCCTGCTGAACGGCTGGGAGCAGCAGCGCGATCAAAATCGCAATGATCGCGATTACGACCAACAATTCAATCAGGGTAAATCCTTTACGTCGCAACGGGTGTGGCATCCAACTCTCCTGTACTAAAGATTACAAAAACGCGACTTAGCCAATGTTCATGTGAAAGAACTGTAGAAATTTTCACAGTGAAAGCACAATAGATAAGAAACGTTAACCCTGCGGAATGTGTGTGGTTCCGCAAAATGTCCTGGTTTCTTGATGTGTTTAGGCCGTTTCGTCGCGTTGTATGGACAGAGTCGGTCCATACGTGGTTTTCATGCAGAAATGATTTCAGCGATGAATGGGGTGGGGGAGTTTTAGGACTCTAAAGCCGCAATGATCTTCTCGAGATCGTTCTCGACGACGACCGGGCCATTAGCATTTGGGGTGGCTTGGATGGTTTCTTGGCCGAGGATGGCGTTGATTTTATCGGTATCGCTCATGTGCCAACCGACTGTGATGTTGGGGTCTTTGAGTTGATGACCGGTGAGAATGCAAACCACGCGATCGCTGGGGGCAATCACGCCTTGTTCGCGGAGGAGTTTCGCACCGGCCACGCTCGCGCCGCTCGCCGGTTCACAACCGAAGCCGCCACGTCCGACGACTGCCTTGCCTTCCAGAATGGCTTGATCCGGCACTTCGCGGACGACGCCATCACACACTTCGATCGCACGCAAGCATTTGGTGAGATTTACCGGCCGGTTGATTTCGATGGCACTGGCCAAGGTCGAAGCACGACGGTTTTCGCTGTCCATGTCTCCGTAGAATTTCTGAACGAGTGAACGTTCGACGTCGCCACCGTTCCACTTGAGTCCGTCTTCCTCAACCAAACGGTACAGCGTGTTCGCACCGGCGGCGTTGATGACAGCCAATCGCGGAATCCGGTCGATGAGGCCGAGTTCTTTCAATTCCATGAACGCTTTGCCGAAGGCGCTGGAATTCCCGAGATTGCCGCCAGGAACAACGATCCAATCCGGCACTTCCCAGTTCAACCCTTCCAGTACGCGATACATGATCGCCTTCTGACCTTCGAGACGGAACGGATTCACGCTATTGCACAGATAGATGTTCCGCTCGCGACAGACTTCCCGTACACGGGAGAGGGCATCGTCGAAGTCACCGAGAATTTGCAGCGTGAGTGCACCGTAATCCAACGCTTGCGAGAGTTTGCCGTAAGCGATTTTTCCACTGCCGACAAACACAACGGCTCGAAACAACCCGGTCGCGCTGGCGAAGATCGCCAATGACGCCGACGTATTTCCCGTGGACGCACACGCGGCGATTTTCGCACCAACCATCCGCGCGTGAGTCGAAGCGGCCGTCATGCCATTATCTTTGAAACTGCCGCTGGGGTTCAGTCCTTCGTATTGCAAAAAGAGATTCCCCACATCCACACCGACGTGCTTGGCGGCCACATCGGATGGGCGAAGCATCGTCTGCCCTTCACCGATCGTGACGATTTGCTCATCGGGGGCAAAGGGGAGCAGTTCCCGGAATCGCCAAACTCCACTGACATCCAACGGATTCTGCACGTTCGCTCGCCGAGCACCGAACTCCTTCAACGACGACGGAACCGGCACGCGATCCCAGTCGTAAACGACATCGAGCAATTCGCCATCTTCGGGGCTGGCGTGATGAACTTCATCGACACTGTACTGCTCGGTCGCGGTCGGCGAAATCGAACGTTGAAACGCAAACTCTTGGTGGAGTGTTGTGGACATCGCAGACAATATTCCCATAACGAAGCGAAGAAGCCGACTCAAACGTGTATTCTGATTATCCAGGCGATC